>DASYUS010000368.1:0-4390 GCA_036000945.1 Allostellaceae bacterium | reverse complement strand
TCGCCGCCGGAGCCTGTCCTCGGGCCGCGCGATGCGCGGACCGGGGGGCGGCGCCCCGGAATGACGGCGTTTTGGGGCATTTCGGTGCAAAGCTCCTCTCCGCCCGCGGAAATCCGCGCTATGCCGCCGCCAATGCCCGTTCGAGATCGGCGAGCAGGTCGGCTTCCGCTTCGAGGCCGGCCGAGAGGCGCACCAGCCCGTCGCCGATGCCGAGCGCGGCGCGTTCTTCGGGCTTCAGGCGGGAATGCGTCGTCGTCGCCGGATGCGTGACGAGGCTCTTCGAATCGCCGAGATTGTTGGAGATGTCGACAAGGCGCAGCGCGTCGAGAAAACGGAACGCGGCGTCCTTGCCGCCGGCGATGTCGCAGGCGACGACGCTGCCGCCGGCGCTCATCTGGCGGCGGGCGAGCTCGTATTGCGGATGGCTTGGCAGGCCGGGGTAGATCGCGCGCGGCACCTTCGGGTGGCTTTCGAGAAAGCGCGCGATGGCGAGCGCGGTGCGGCATTGCCGCTCGACCCGCAGCTCAAGCGTCTCCAGCCCCTTCAGCAACAGCCAGGCGTTGAACGGCGAGAGCGACGGCCCGGTGTGGCGGTAGAAGAGGCCGAGATCGTCCTTGATGTATTTCTCGCTCGCCAGGATCGCGCCGCCCAAGGCGCGGCCCTGGCCGTCGATGTGCTTGGTTGCCGAATAGACGACGACATCGGCGCCGAGCGCCATCGGCTTTTGCAGGAGCGGCGTCGCGAATACGTTGTCGACGACGAGGATGCCGCCGGCGCGATGGGTGAGGCGCGCGACCTCGGCGATGTCGATGATCTCCATCGCCGGGTTCGACGGGCTCTCGCAGAACGCCACCGCCGCGCCCGACGCCAACGCCGCCTCCCAGGCCGAGAGATCGCGGCCGTCGACCTGCACGGTCTCGATGCCGTAACGCGGCAGCAGGTCGGCGACGATGTAGTGGCACGAGCCGAAGAGCGCCCGGCTCGCCACCACCCGCTGGCCGGCGCGTAGCTTGCACAAGAGGGAAGCGAACACCGCTGCCATGCCGCTCGCGGTGGCGCGGCAGGCCTCGGCCCCCTCGATCAGCCGCAGCCGCTCCTCAAACATCGCCACGGTCGGGTTGCGGTAGCGCGAATAGACGTAGCGCGAGCCGTCATTCTTGAACGCGGCCTCGGCCTCGGCGGCGCTGCCGTAGACGAAACCCGAGGTCATGAACAGCGCCTCGCTGGTTTCCTCGTAGGCGGTGCGCTCGCTGCCGCCGCGCACCAAAAGGGTCGCGGGGGCGAGCTCGGCGGCAAGTTCGGGCGGAAGGATCGGCTTCGGCATGGCGGGCTCTCCATCGCGACACCCGCGTCGGTCCCGGGGGCCAAATTCGGCCAACAAAAAACCCCGGTCCGCCGCGGGCCAGGGTTCTTCACACACTCCCCGACCTTTTAGCGCAATTTTTTACGTGGCGCGCAAGCCGGTCGGCTCAAATCCCCACGAACACGATCACCTAGCCCGCCTGTCCTCGTCCTGTCAAGCGCGCATAATCGACCCCGCAGGGCTGTCGCATTTGGCGTGCTCTCCCCCTCCCCCTCGAGGGGGAGGGCCGGGGTGGGGGTGAAGCCGCCGCGAACGTCGTCCGGTCGGCGCGATCACCCCCTCCCAACCCTCCCCCATCGAAGGGGAGGGCTTTGAAATGCGATAGCCCTTTTCGACCTCGGCGGTAGGCGAAAGCCGGAGAAGGTGAGAAACTGGGCGCAGCGCTATTGTAGGCGCCGAACGACGAGCGAGGGAACCCGATGACCGAGACGAAACCCGGTCGCGCGCATCTGATTGCGGGTGGTTTTCCGCCCGGCTCGATGAGCGGGCACGACCACGACTATGCCCGTATGCGACTCCTCGGCCTGCTCGCCGAGCGCGACATTCCAGCCTCGGTCGCGAACGACTTTACCGATGTCGGGAAATGGCTGCCGGTCAGCCGCCTCTTGATCACCTACGTCGCCGGCCCCTACCCCGACGCCGCGCAATGCCGGGCCATCGAGCAATGGCTGGCGGAAGGCGGCCACTGGGTCGGCCTACACGGCACCAGTGGCGGCCGCGCCGAGCGGGTCGAGGGGATGCGCATGCGGCGCACCGTCAGGACCGAGCATCACGCCCTTCTCGGCAGCCGCTTCCTGACCCACCCGCCGCAATGCGAGATCCGCGTCGAGGTGAAGGACGCCGCCTCGCCGCTGACCCGGGGGCTGGGTGCATCGTTCGTCGTCGAGGACGAGCCCTATTTTATCGAGCTGCAAGACCCCGGATCAACTCGCATCCTGCTCACGGCGGACTACGGCGCGAACGGCGAATGGCCGACGGTCGGCACTCTCTATGGCACCGACACCTCGCTCCAGCCGGACGGCCGGACCCGCGTCATCGGCTACACGAAGGACATCGGCGAGGGCGGGGTGACCTACATCGCGCTCGGCCACTGCCATAATCCCGCGATCCGCGCCGAGCGGCCGTTCAACCCGGCCGACACGACGCCGGACACCTTTCACGGCCCCTGGGAAACCGACGCCTTCAACCGGTTGCTGCGCAACGCCATCGCCTGGGGGATGGGCGCCTGATCGCGCCGGGCGCGAAGCCGTGAAAATCCACGACGTCAAGACCTATGTCCTCGAAGCGGCGCTCGCCGAGCCGTTCGCCTATTCGCAGGCGTGGTACGAGCGGCGGGGCGCCTGTCTCGTCGAGATCGTTGGCGATGACGGCACCAGCGGCTGGGGCGAGGCGTTCGGCCCGGCGCGGCTGACGGCGCCGATCGTCGAGTTCTACAAGCCGCTGCTCGTCGGCGCCGATGCGCTGGCAACCGAGGCGATCTGGGAAAATCTCTACAACCGGCTGCGCGACCACGGCCAGAAAGGCCTGGCGATCGAGGCGCTGAGCGCGGTCGACATCGCGCTATGGGATTTGAAGGGCCGCCATCTCGGGCTGCCGGTGCACCGGCTGCTCGGCGGCCCGCTGCGCACGCGGGTCGAGGCCTATGCCACCGGCTTCTACCGCAAGCGCGGCGGCGATCCGATCGCCTATCTGGTCGAGGAGGCGCACCGGCGCGTCGCCGAGGGGTTTGCCGCGATCAAGTTGAAGCTCGGCTTCGGCCTCGACGCCGATATCCGGCTGTGCGAGGCGGTGCGCCGGGCGATCGGCGACGGCGTCGCGATCATGGTCGACGCCAACCACGCCTACGATGCGACCGCGGCGATCCGGCTCGGCCGCCACATCGAGCCGCTCGACATCGCGTGGTTCGAGGAGCCGGTGCCGCCCGAGGACATCGCCGGCTATCGCGAGGTCAAGGCCGCGCTCACAATCCCGATCGCCGGCGGCGAGGCGGAGTTCACCCGCTGGGGCTTCCGGCCGCTCCTCGCCGAGCGCGCCGTCGATATTCTCCAGCCCGACGCCTGCGCCGCCGGCGGCATCTCCGAATGCAAGAAGATCGCCGACATGGCGAGCGCATTCGGCGTCCGGGTCAACCCGCATGTCTGGGGCACCGGGGTGGCGCTCGCCGCCTCACTGCAGCTGATCGCCGCCCTCCCGCACAACCCGCCCGGTCTCCACGCGACCGAGCCGCTCCTCGAATTCGACCGCTCGGAGCACCCGATCCGCATGGCGGTGCTGAAGGAGCCGATCGAGCAAAAGGGCGGCTGGGTCGAGATCCCGCAGGGTTCGGGCCTCGGCATCGAGATCGACCGCGCCGCTTTCGCCCGCTTCGCCGTCTAAGCGATGGCGGGCGCCCGTGCGGCGGCTGAACTCGCGGGTAGGGCCCTCACACCTGCTGGATGGCCGACAGCAGCCAGTCGCCGTCGCGGCGGCGGACGAAGGTCCACACCTCCTCCGACTCAGTGGGCACCCTCGGGTCGCCGCTGACTACCTGGTCAGGCTGACCGGGTCCGCGACCGAGCCGCAGGACCTGGTCGATCGCGCTCCACCGCATATAGGCGGTGGCGTATTGCAGATCGCCCTCCTCCCAGCTTTCGGTGATCTCGCCCTTCAGGAGGCGAACATCGGAGACAGTGTTCTGCACGCCCTCGCTGGCGTTGCGGGTCAGCTCCTCGGAAAAATAGCTCAGTATCTCGGGCGTCATCAGCTGGCGCAGCCGGCCGAGATCGCTGCGGCTCCAGGCCTCCTGGACCCCGGCATGGATCTCCTGGAAGGCAGCAAGGTCGGTGTCGTTGACGGCGGTATCGCGGCCGCGAAATTGCGTCGGCATCGGCGCCGCCGCCGCCCCGACCGAGCGCGCCATCCCGCCCCCGGCCGCACCCATGGAGAAGCCGCGTCCGGTGAACAAGCGTATCGCGAGCCAGATCAAGCCGCCGATGATCAAGAGGGTCAGCAATCCGCCCAGCACACCGCTCATCGCACCCCCGCCAA
>DASYUS010000367.1:0-7157 GCA_036000945.1 Allostellaceae bacterium | reverse complement strand
GCGGTTCTGGCCGATCTTCGAGCGCGCCCAGGCCTTGGACGTGCCGCTATACCTCCACCCGGCGATCCCACACCCGGCGGTGATCGACGCCTATTACAAGGATTACGTGCCGAAGTACCCGAACCTGCTGCGTGCCGCCTGGGGCTTCACCGTCGAGACCGCGACGCAGGGCATCCGCCTTGTGCTCAGCGACGTGTTCGACACTTACCCGCGGCTCAAGATCATCCTCGGCCATTTGGGCGAAGGCCTGCCGTTCTACCTGTGGCGCATCAACATGGCATTGGTGCGCGACGGCGCCGGCCCCTCCTGGTTTCGCGACAATTTCTGCGAGCATTTCTGGGTGACGACGAGCGGCTTTTTCTCCGACCCCGCGCTCCTCTGCTGCGTCCAGGAGATCGGCGTCGATCGCATCCTCTTCTCGGTCGATTACCCATTCGTCGAGAACAAGCCGGGCACCGACTGGGCGCAGCGCATCCCGCTCTGCGCCGAGGATCGGGCGAAGATCCTCAACGGCAACGTGAAACGGCTGCTGAAGATGTAGTGGGCTGAGTTCAACGCCAACAGGAACGAATCGCGACCCTAGCGCGATCGTTCAACAAATCCCCGGAAGCGCGGAGCATTTGGCATGAAGATCCTCGGCATCCATCCCGGCCCGCTGCTCTATTCGCGGATCTTTCTGCGGCTGGAGCCCTTGGGCCTTGAGCTCGTCGCTGCCTCGGCCCGGGTGGCTGGCCACGAGGTTCGGCTGATCGACCTCCAGGTCGAGGACCAGGCAGCTTATGCGCGGATGCTGGAGACGTTCCAACCCGACATCGTCGCCTTCTGCTGCAACTACCTCGCGCACGTCCCCGAAATCGTCGGCCTCGCCAAGCAGGCGAAGGCAAAGCTGCCGCGCGGCTTTGTCTGTGTCGGCGGCCACAGCGCCTCGTTCACCGCCGCGGCGATGCTGGAGCATGGCGAGGGCGCCATCGACTGCGTGCTGAAGGGCGAGGGCGAGGCCGGGTTCCCGCTGCTGCTCGCGGCGATCGAGGCCGGCGGCGACGTCGGCGCGGTCCCCGGCATCGTCACCGCCGACGGCGAGGGGCCGCCCCCCGGTTTCGTCCATTCGCTCGATACGCTGATGCCGGCGCGCGACCTCTTGCGCCACCGCCGCAAATATTTCCTCGGCTCGCTCGACCCGTGCGCCTCGATCGAATTCTCGCGCGGCTGCCCGTGGGACTGCTCGTTCTGCAGCGCCTGGACGTTCTACGGTCGCAGCTACCGGCTGGTCAGCCCCGAGCGGGTCATCGAGGATCTGCGCTCGATCAGGGAGCCGGGCTGCTTCATCGTCGACGATGTCGCCTTTGTCCAGCAGCGCCACGGCATGGAGATCGGCGAGGCGATCCTCAAAGCCGGCATCAAGAAGCACTACTACCTCGAAACCCGCGGCGACGTTCTATTGCGCAACAAGGAGGTGTTCCAGTTCTGGAAGCGTCTCGGCCTCGACTACATGTTCATCGGCCTCGAAGCGATCGACGAGGAGGGGCTGAAGAAGCACCGGAAGCGCGTCTCGCTCGGCAAGAATTTCGAGGCGCTCGAATTCGCCCGCTCGCTCGGCATCATGATCGCGATCAACCTGATCGCCGACCCCGACTGGGACCATGAGCGCTTCCGCATCGTCCGCGAATGGGGCATCGAGCAGCCCGAGGTCGTCAATCTCAGCGTCAACACCCCCTACCCCGGCACCGAGAGCTGGCTCAGCGCCGGCAACATGGTGGCGAGCCGCGACTACCGCCTCTTCGACATCCAGCACGCCGTGCTGCCGACCAAGCTGCCGCTAGCCGAATTTTACGATGAGCTGGTGACGACGCAGCGCGCCTTCTACCGGAAGCATCTCGGCGTCCGCCGGCTGATGAGCACGGCCGGGGTCATCGCCGGCCAGCTGGCGCGCGGCCAGACCAACTTCGTCCGCAGCCTGTTCCTGCTCAACCGGGTGTTCCGCCCGGAATACCTGCTGGCCGACCACGATGCCCCGGTCGCCTACGAAATCCCGTTGCCCCCTGCTCCTGCCGAGGCGAAAACCGCCGCGCTCTACATCCACGCGCCGCGCGGCCGCAAGGGCCGCGCCATCGACGCGGCGACCGAGCGCTTCGTCGACGAGACGCGCATGGGCGCGACGCCGTAGAGCCGCATTCGATGAAATGGAGCCACTGGTTCGTTCGTCTAAAACCTTTAGAATTGTCGTCCCGGCGAAAGGCGGGACCCACCGATCCGCCGTGCAGATCGTTAAGAAGTAGGTCCCTGCTTTCGCAGGGACGACAAGATTGGCAGAGGTCGAGTTCGGTCGAACTTCGGCAGCCGGACACCACCGATGTCCGATGACGGCTCGGTCGAGCGCTACCGCAGCAACCTCCAGGGCGAGGTCGACAGCGCCGCGCTCTACCGGGCGATGGCCGAGGCGGAGAGCGACCCGCATCTGAGCGAGGTCTACCGCCGCCTTGCCGCCGTCGAGGAGGCGCATGCCGAGTTCTGGCGCAAGGAGCTCGGCGGTCTCGGCGCGACGGCGATCGCCCGAAGCCCGGGCTGGCGCACCCGCTCGCTCGCCTGGCTCGCCCGGCGCTTCGGGCCGCAATTCGTGCTGCCGACGCTGAGCACGCTCGAACGGCGCGACAGCGGCATGTACGACGACCAGCCGGAAGCGGTCGCTGGCGGCCTCCCCGGCGCCGAGCGGTCGCACAACCGGGTCGTCGAGGCGATGGCGTCGGCGATGCCGGGCGGCGCTTCGGGCAGTGCGCTCGCCCGCCTCGAAGGCCGTCATCGCGGCGGCGGCAACGCCTTGCGCGCCGCCGTGCTCGGCGCCAATGACGGTCTCGTCTCCAATCTCAGCCTGGTGATGGGCGTCGCCGGCGCCTCGGTGTCGGGTGGCACGATCCTCCTTACGGGGCTCGCCGGGCTCGTCGCCGGCGCCTGCTCGATGGCGATGGGCGAATGGCTGTCGGTGACCAGCTCGCGCGAATTGAACCAGCGGCAGATCGACATCGAGGCCGACGAGCTGAAGCGCATCCCCGAAGAGGAAAAGGAGGAGATGGTCCTGATTTATCAGGCGAAGGGCCTCGATGAAGCCGCCGCCCGCGCCCTCGCCGACCAGCTGATGGCCAACAAGGACACCGCGCTCGACACGCTGGTGCGCGAGGAGCTGGGGATCGACCCCGCCGAACTCGGCGGCTCCGCCTGGACCGCGGCCCACGCCTCGTTCGGCCTCTTCGCCGCCGGCGCGATCTTCCCGGTGGCGCCGTTTTTCTTTCTCGGCGGCGGGGCTGCGATCGCCGCCAGCCTCGCGGCGAGCGGCGTCGCACTCCTCCTGATCGGCGCCGGCACCTCCCTCTTCACCGGCCGCCCGCTCTGGTTCTCCGGCCTTCGCCAGCTCGTCATCGGCTACGCCGCCGCCGGCATCACCTACGCAATCGGCCGCCTTGTCGGCGTCGAACTCGGAGGGTGATCGGGCGCGGCACGGTTTCTTCAAATTCGAATCGTCGTTCCCGCGCAAGCGGGAACCCAGGGTCAGCGACGGGCAGTTCCCCTAGACCCCCGCTTTCGCGGGGGTGACGATATGAGGTTTCGATCTGAAGAGATCATGGTTTAGTATTCCGAAATACCAATATTGGCACTGCAGCGGCGCGCATATGCCAATCAGGGGAACCGGCCATGCTGCCGAATTACGATTATGATCTTCTCGTCATCGGCTCGGGCCCGGCCGGCAAGCGGGCGGCGATCCAGGGCGCCAAGCTCGACAAGCGGGTCGCCGTCGTCGAGCGCACGACCGTCCTCGGCGGCATCAGCGTCAATCTCGGCACGATCCCGTCGAAGACCCTGCGCGAGGCCGTGCTCGAACTGTCGGGCTATCGCTCGCGCGAATTCTACGGCGCCTCGTACACCGTCAAGCAGAACATCACGCTGCAGGATCTCCTGGTGCGCACCAACAAGGTGATCCACCACGAGATCGACGTGACCCGCCATCAATTGCAGCGCAACGGCGTCGAGCTGATCGCCGCGAATGCCTCGTTCTGCGGTCCCGAGACGGTCCGCCTCGACTACATGGACGGCAGCACCGCGCGCACGGTCCGGGCATCGCGCATCGTCATCGCTACCGGCACCGACACGACCCGGGACCCGCACATCCCGTTCGACGGCAGGCACGTCTTCACCAGCGACGACGTGCTCAACCTCGATCGCCTGCCGCGCACCCTGGCGGTTGTCGGCGCCGGCGTCATCGGCTGCGAATACGCCAGCATCTTTGCCGCGCTCGGGGTCCGCGTCACGCTGATCGACCAGCGCCATCGGTTGTTGCCGTTTGTCGACGAGGAGATCGTCGACACGCTGTGCTACCACCTCCGGGAAAACCGCGTCACCCTACGCCTCGGCGAGAGCGTCCAGAACATCGAGATTGCCGAGGACAGCAATGGCGGCCGGGTCAAGCTGCACCTCGAGAGCGGCAAGAACATCGTCGCCGACAAGGCGCTCTATTCGGTCGGCCGCACCGGGGCGACGAGCCGGCTGGCGCTCGACCAGTGCGGGCTGTGCTGCGACGACCGGGGCCGGCTCGCGGTCGACGAACATTATTGCACGACGGTGCCGGGCGTCTACGCGGTGGGCGACGTGATCGGCTTTCCGGCGCTCGCCTCGACCTCGATGGAGCAGGGCCGGCTCGCGGTGTGCCACGGCTTCGGCATCCCGGCATCGAGCGTCCCGGCATTGTTCCCGTTCGGCATCTATTCGGTGCCGGAAATCTCGATGGTCGGCAAGACCGAAGAGGAGTTGACGCATGACGGCGTCGCCTACGAGGTCGGCAAGGCGCGCTACCGGGAAATCGCCCGCGGCCAGATCATCGGCGACACGACCGGCCTCTTGAAGCTGATCTTCCACAGCGACACCCGCGCCCTGCTCGGCGTCCACATCATCGGCGACGGCGCCAGCGAGCTGATCCACATCGGCCAGGCAGTGCTCACCTTCGGCGGCACGATCGATTATTTCATCAACACGGTGTTCAACTACCCGACATTGGCGGAATGCTACAAGGTCGCCGCCTTCGACGGGATCAACCGCCTCGGCATCAACTACGACGAAGCCGCCGCCGGCGCCCCGATGACAGCGTAGCCACAGTCTCTCACGCCTGCGGGTGCATCTCGAACCCGGCCGGGCGGCCGGCGCGCTTTGCGGCCTCGGCGGGCGACAAGGCCTGGTCCCACAAATTCGCGTCGAAACGATAGCCGTTGACCCGGTCGGCTTCGCGCGAGATGACATAGAGTAAGGGCGGCACCATCTCGTTGGGTTCGACGAGGCGCGCCATGCGGCCTTCGCGGCTTGCCGCGCGGGCCTCCTCGGCCATCCCCGGCGTGTTGGCGCCGGCGCCGGGGTTGACGATGTTGATCGTCAGGCCGCTGCCTTCGACGTCCTTCGCCCACACCTCGGTCGCCATCTCCAGCGCCGCCTTCGAGGCGCCATACGGGTGTGTCCCGACCCGGTTCATCGTGTCGAGCTTGGTCGTCACGTTGACGATGCGGCCCCACCCCGCCTCGACCATTGCCGGGGCGACGCGCCGGCTCAGCCGGTCGCCGGCGAGCACGTTGGTCAGCATGACGTTCTCGACGATCTCGTCGGTCACCTCCCAGAAGCGCTGCAGCGTCGGCCGGCGAAAGCGCGCCGGGTCGATATAGGTGAAGGTCAGCCCCGCATTATTGACGAGGATGTCGATCCGGCCGAAGCGGGCGCGCGTCTCGGCGACAACCCGGTCGCATTCCGCCGCCTCGCGCAGATCGGCGACGAGGGGCCAGACCGCCCCGCCGGTGTTGCCGAGCGCCGCCGCTTCGGCCTCGACTTCGGCGACATCCTCGGGGATATGGCCGACGGCGGCGACCAGATGCCCGGCGCGCGCTAGGCCGAACGTCATCGCCCGGCCGAGCCCGCGCAGCCCGCCGGTGACGAGTGCCACTCGCTGTTCCATCGTCTCCTCCCTCAGGCGACCCTTGCTCGCAGCGCCTCGACCGCCGCCCCGGGCGCCGTCAGCACCGGGCACGGCAGCGTGGCGCGCACCGCCGCCTCGGCGCGGGCGGTCGAGAAGTGCGCAAGCAGCACCGCATCGCAGCGCGCGAGACGCGGCGCCGCCTCGGCGAGCATGCGGTCGTGTGCCGCGCCGTCGCCCCCCTTCAGCGCATCCATCGCGCCCGCGACGCAAACCGTCTCGAGCCGCACCGCCGCACCGCGGCGCCGGGTGAGCTCACGAAACTCGTCCTCCATCCCGGCGACGCTCGGCGCAAACGTCGCCAGCATGCCGATGCGCTGGCCGGCCGCGAGCGCGGCCTCAAACATCGCCTCGTTCGGCTTCAGCACCGGAACGGGGCTCGCCTCGGCCGCCCTCTCGATCGCCTCGCCAAAGGCCGAGCAGGTGAAAAGGATGCCGGCGACGCCGGTCCCTGCGGCGTAATCCGCCAGCACCCCAATCCGGCGGGTCATCGCCAGGGTCAGTTCGCCGTCGCGCTCGCGGTCCGGCGCCAATGACGTGTCGAGCAGATCGGTGCACTCCGCCGCGGGCCAGAGCCGCGCGAAGGCCTCGTGCACCGGCGCCATGGCGACGGTGACGGCGTGGATCAGGGCGATGCGCATTGTTTCTCCTGGTGGGGCCGGGCGTGGTTGGGCGATGCTCATACAGCTTCCTCACCATGAAGTTAAGGAACCCGCGACATGGAAACCGTCGGCCTCGGCCTTTTCTTCGAGGATCTGCCGGTCGGCCGGCAGTTCCGGACGATCGGCCGGACCGTCACGGAGGCTGACATCACCAATTTCGTCAACTGCACCGGCATGGTCGAGGTGCTGTTCACCAACACCGAATTTCTCGCGCACGAAAGCGACATCAAGGGCCGCCCGGCGCCGGGCGCGCTCGTTTATTGTTTCGCCGAGGGGCTCCTCGTGCAGGCGACGATGCAGCACACCGGCTTTGCCTTCCTCCACATGGAGCTGACGGTCGAAGCCCCGGTCGTCGCCGGCGACACGATCCATGCCGAATGCGAGATCATCGAGGCGCGCCGCTCGCGGAGCCGCCCCGGCCGCGGCCTGGTGCGCACGCGCGTGCGCGTCGTGAAGGCAGACGGCACGACGGCGCTGGTCTACACGCCGTTGCGCAC
>DASYUS010000366.1:0-6822 GCA_036000945.1 Allostellaceae bacterium | reverse complement strand
TCCTTCCTACTGAGATCGAGTTACCGGACAAGCCCGGATCGCGCCCGGCGATGACAACCAGAGGGATTACGCTCCCAGCGCCTTGACGATGTCCTCGCACATCTTCTTGGCGTCGCCGAACAGCATCATCGTGTTGTCGCGGTAGAACAGCTCGTTCTCGACCCCGGCGTAGCCTGAGGCCATCGAGCGCTTGACGAAGAGGACGGTCTTCGAGCGCTCGACGTCGAGGATCGGCATGCCGTAGATCGGCGAGGAGGTATCGGTCTTGGCCGCCGGGTTGGTGATGTCGTTGGCGCCGATGACAAACGCGACATCGGTCGAGGCGAAATCGTGGTTGATCGAATCGAGCTCGAAGACCTCGTCGTAGGAGACGTTGGCCTCGGCCAAAAGAACATTCATGTGCCCGGGCATGCGGCCGGCGACCGGGTGGATCGCATAGCGCACCTGGACGCCTTCCTTTTTCAGCATGTCGGCCATCTCGCGCAGCGCGTGCTGGGCCTGTGCGACGGCCATGCCGTAGCCCGGCACGATGATCACCGAGCCGGCGTTCTTGAGGATGAAGGCGGCGTCCTCGGCGCTCCCCGACTTGACCAGCCGGTCGCCGACCCCCGGCCCCGCCGGCGCGGTGCCGCCTTCGGTGCCGAAGCCGCCGAGGATGACGTGGATGATCGAGCGGTTCATGCCCTTGCACATGATGTAGCTCAGGATCGCGCCCGAGGAGCCGACCAGCGCGCCGGTCACGATCAGCGCCGTGTTGCCCAGGGTGAAGCCGATGCCGCAGGCCGCCCACCCCGAATAGGAGTTAAGCATTGAGATGACGACCGGCATGTCCGCCCCGCCGATCGGCACGATCAAGAGAAAACCGAAGGCGAGCGACAGCAGCACCAGGAGCGCGAAGACGCTGCCCGACTCGCTCATCACGAAGAGGATGATTAAGAGGATCAGCAGCACGCCGAGGCCGGCATTGAGCCAGTGCTGGCCGGGAAACACCAGCGGACGGCCGGAAACCAGGCCCTGCAGCTTGGCGAAAGCGACGACCGAGCCGGTGAAGGTGATCGCGCCGATCGTCAGCCCGAGCGCCATCTCGACAAGGCTCGAACCGTGGATCGCGCCGCGGATGCCGATGCCGTAGGCTTCGGGGGCGGCGAAGGCCGCGGTGGCGACGCACACCGCGGCAAGGCCGACCAGGCTGTGGAAGGCGGCGACCAGCTGCGGCAGCGCCGTCATCTGGATCTGCCGGGCGATATAGGTGCCGGCAGCGCCACCGATCATCAGGCCGGCGACGATCAGCCAGTAGCTGACGACCTGCGGCGTCGCCAGCGTCGTTCCGATGGCGATCACCATACCGGCGATGCCGTAAATGTTGCCGCCGCGCGCCGTCTCCGGCGACGACAGGCCGCGCAGCGCCATGATGAAGCAGACCGAGGCGACCAGGTAGAGGAGGGCCGAGAAAGACTCGCTCATGGTGGATCCCGGCGCCCGCTATTTCTTGCGCTGGAACATTTGCAGCATCCGCTGGGTGACGATAAAGCCGCCGAAGATGTTGACCGCCGCCAGTGCCACCGCGACGAACCCCATGATCTTGGCAAAGCTGATGTCGTGCGGGCCGGCGGCGATCAGCGAGCCGACGATGATCACGCTCGAAATCGCGTTGGTGACGCTCATCAGCGGCGAATGCAGCGCTGGCGTCACCCGCCACACCACGTAATAGCCGACAAAGACGGCGAGCACGAACACCGTCAGCTGGAAGACGAACGGGCTGCCGGCATGGGCGTTCTGCTGCGTCAGGAGGGTGAGCTGCTGCGACAGCGCGTCGAGCTGTTTGGCGAGTTCGCCGGCATTGCCGGCAAGCTCGCCGGCGCGCTGCGCCAGCGATGCGGGATCGGCCATTTCTTCTCCGTCAGCTGCCGGATGCGGCGCCGGCGGCCGCGGGTGCGGCCGCCGGTTCCGGCGCAAGGGCTGGGTTGACGACGGCACCGCCCTCGGTCAACAGCGCCGCCTTGACGATTTCGTCCGAGGTGTCGATCTGCAGCTGCCCGTCCTTGACCAGGAGCGCGAGGAAAGCCGTCAGGTTGCGGGCATAGAGCTGGCTGGCGTCGACGGCGACGCGCGACGGCATGTTGAGATGGCCGATGATCTTGAGGCCGTTCGCCGTCGTCGCAATCTCGCCGGGCCGGCTGCCCTCGACATTGCCGCCGGACTCGACCGCGAGATCGACAATGACCGACCCCGGCATCATGCCGGCGACCATCGCCTCGGTCAGCAGCACTGGCGCTTTGCGGCCGGGGATCAGCGCGGTGCAGATGACGATGTCGGTGCGGCGCAGCGCCTGGGCGATGTGTTCCTGCTGCCGGCGCTGGAAATCCTCGCCCATCTCGCGGGCATAGCCGCCGGCGGTCTCGGCGGCGCGCATCGCCTCTTCGTCGACGGTGATGAACGTCGCGCCGAGGCTCTCGACCTGCTCCTTGGCGGCGATGCGCACGTCGGTGGCGCTGACGATCGCGCCAAGCCGTCGCGCCGTCGCGATCGCCTGCAGCCCGGCCACCCCGGCGCCCATCACTAGGACGCGCGCCGCCTTGATCGTGCCCGCTGCGGTCATCATCATCGGCAGGGCGCGGCCGAATTCCCCGGCGGCGTCGAGCACCGCCTTGTAGCCGGCGAGGTTGGCTTGCGATGACAGGACATCCATCGTCTGCGCTCGGGTGATGCGTGGCATCAATTCCATGGCAAAGGCAGAGATGCCGGCGCGCGCATACGCCGCGACATCGTCGGGATGCCGCAAGGGCTGCAGCAGACCGATCAGCGCCGCGCCGCGCTTCATGAGGCCGAGTTCGTCGATCCCGTCCGCCCCGCCGATCAGCGGGCGCTGCACCTTGAGGACGATATCGGCGCCGCTGAGCGCTGCCGCCACGTCGCCGGCGATCGTTGCTCCCGCGGCGCTGTAGGCGGCATCGACGACATAGGATTGCTCCCCGGCGCCGGTTTCGACGGCGACCTCGAGGCCCATGCCGACCATCTGCTTGACGCTGTCGGGCGATGCCGCCACGCGGCGCTCATAGGCGCGCCGTTCCTTGACGATGGCCACCCTCATCGCCGAGCGGTTCCTCGGATCGCGAAGTCTTCAGGGAACCAGGCCATCGGCCGCCGCTCTCCAGTTCCGATGTCCGGGACCGGCAGTCGCCGCCGGACGCGGGCCCGCGCGATGGTTTGCCGCGAGGTTCCCGGCGCTCTTTGCTGCCGTGCACAATGCCGCGCTGCGCCGGCTTTGTGAAGAGCGAAGCCGGCGTGACCGGGAGATGCGGCGTCGTGACCGGGGCGGCCATCTACCCGAGCATCTACCCGAGCCCGGCGCTTGCGGGCGCGCCCGGGTCCGGCTAGGGTCGCGGCCGCATGCGGCCGGGGCTCCTCGATGTATAATCCGTTCGTTTGGCTCATCAGCACGCTAATCAACATCTATATCTGGCTGTTGATCGCGCAGGCGATCCTCAGCTGGCTGCTCGCCTTCGGCGTCGTCAACCGGCACAATCGCGCCGTCGCCCTGATCGGCGATTTTCTCTACCGGGTCACCGAGCCGGCGCTCCGGCCGATCCGCGGTTTTCTGCCGAGCTTTGGCGGGATCGACATCTCTCCGGTGATCCTCATTCTGATCCTGTTGTTTCTTGAGCGCTTCCTCCTCTATTACGTTGCCCCTCACGTCTGAGCTTCCGATTGTCGCGGCGGCGGATGGCTTGCGCATTGCGGTTCGGCTGACGCCGCGCTCGCGCGCCGATCGAATCGCGGGGATCGCCCACCTCGGCGACGGCGCTGCAATCCTCAAGGTCTCGGTCACCGCCCCGCCGCTCGACGGCCGCGCCAACGAGGCGCTGCTGCAATTGCTCGCGGAAGAATGGGGGATGCCGCGACGCGATCTGGCGATCGTTGGCGGGCTGAAAAGCCGCAGCAAGCTCGTGCGCATCGCCGGCGAGCCCGATGGCCTCATGAAGCGGCTCGGCACCGTCCTCGCCGCCCTGCCCCGGTCGTGACAGCACGCCGCGGATTCCCGTAAGCTCCGCGGACCGCTCCTCAGGGATTGGGAGATAGCCATGCTGTTGCCGTTGCAGGGACGCCGCATCGCCTACGACCTGGTCGGACCGGAGGAGGCGCCGACCGTCTGCATCACCCATTCGCTCGCCTCCGATGGCGGCAGCTGGGCCGAGCAGGTCCCGGCGCTCTTGGCCGGCGGGTTCCGCGTGCTGCGCCTGGACATGCGCGGCCACGGCGGCAGCGATCCCGTTGCCGGCGACTACACGATGGCCGCGCTCGCCGATGATGTCGCGGCGGCGCTGGCGGCGCTGGCGATCCCGCGTGTCCATTACATCGGGCTTTCGATCGGCGGGATGATTGGCCAGGCCTTCGCGCTGGCCCATGGCGAGCGGCTGATCTCGGCGCTGTGGTGCGACACGCTGCCGGAAAGCCCCAAAGGCGCCGACGAGGTCTGGGCCGAGCGCCTCAGCACCGTGCGCAACGCCAACTCGCTGGCGCCGCTCGCCGACGCCACCGTCGGCCGCTGGCTGACCGAAGCCTTCAAGGCAAGGCACCCCGGCCGCTGGGCGCAGATCCGCGACACGGTGATCGGCACGACGCCTGCCGGCTATCTCGGCTGCTGCGCGGCGATCCTCGACTACAACTTCGTGCCGCGCCTCCCGTCGCTGCGCGTGCCGCTTCTCGTCGTCTGCGGCGCCGACGACCCGGGCACCCCGGCCAGCGAAAACCGCCGCCTCGCCGGCCTCGTCCCCGGCGCCCGCTACGAGGAATTGGCCGGCTGCCTGCACTTCCCCAACGTCGAGCAGCCCGAGCAGTTCAACCGCATCATGATGGGCTGGCTGGAGGCGCACAGACGCAGCCGCTGACTGAGTCTTGCCGAACAGAGGTACAACACATATGTTGCCTCATGAAGCCAAGTGAGTTGCGACGCTGGCTGAGAAAGCAAGGCTGCACGTTCATCACGCATAAGGGCGGAAGCGGGCACGTCACCGTGACCCGCGGCGACAGGCGCTCGCAACTGCCGATGCACGGCAGCAACAAGGAACTCGGCTCTGGGCTTGTGGCCAAGATCAAGAAGGATCTCGGTCTCGACTGAAACCGTTGGCGCGAGGTCGCAATGTATCCTGTCGTTTTGGAGCCCGATGACAACGGCACATTGCTTGTGATGTGCCCCGATCTGCCCGAGGTCACCACATGGGGCGAGGACGAGGACGATGCATTGCGGCACGCCGCTGATGCCATTGAGGAAGCGTTGGCCGGGATCATCGCCCGTCGCGAACCGCTCCCCGAGCCGGCGCGGCTGCCGGCGGGGACCGGAGCAGTGCACATTCCGACGCTGCCACCGCTAACGGAAGCCAAGATTGCGCTGTATCGGGCGGCATACGAGGCGCGCGTCAGCAAGGCCGAGCTGGGCAGGCGACTGGGCTGGCACGCCCCGCAAGTCGATCGCTTGTTCGACCTCGGTCATCACTCCCGCATCGAGCAGATCGACCAGGCGCTCCGGGCATTGGGAAAGCGGCTCAGTCTATCCGTCCGGGATGCCGCATAGACGCCTCAGCCGCGGTTGCGCTTCGCCGCCAACCGCAGGCGCAGCGCCTGCAAGCGGATGAAGCCCTCGGCGTCGCGTTGGTCGTAGACCTGGTCTTCCTCGAAGGTGACGTGCGCCTCGCTGTAGAGGCTGTTCGGCGATTGCCTTCCGACAACCCGCACCAACCCCTTGTACAGCTTGAGCCGGACCCGCCCTTCGACTTTCTCCTGACTCTTGTCAAAGAGGGCCTGCAGCATCTCGCGCTCGGGGGCGAACCAGAAGCCGTTGTAGATCAGTTCGGCATAGCGCGGCATCAGCTCGTCCTTGAGGTGCATCGCGCCGCGGTCGAGGCAGAGGCTCTCGATGCCGCGATGCGCCGCCTGGAGGATCGTGCCGCCCGGCGTCTCGTAGACGCCGCGCGACTTCATCCCGACAAAGCGGTTCTCGACGAGGTCGAGCCGGCCGATGCCATGCCTTCCGCCGAGTTCGTTGAGCCGCGTCAGCAGCGCGGCCGGCGACAGCGCCTCGCCATCCACGGCCACCGGGTCACCGTGCAGGAAATCGACTTCGACGTATTGCGGCTGGTCGGGCGCCTGTTCCGGCGCGACGGTGCGGCTGTAGACGTATTCCTCGGGCTCGACCCACGGGTCTTCGAGCACCTTCCCCTCGGCCGAGATGTGGAGGAGGTTGGCGTCGACGGAAAACGGCGCCTCGCCGCGCTTGTCGCGGGCGATCGGGATCTGGTGCTGGTCGGCGTAATCGAGGAGCCGGGTGCGCGAGCCGAGGTCCCACTCGCGCCACGGCGCGATCACCTTGATGTCCGGCGCGAGCGCATAATACGAGAGCTCGAAGCGCACCTGGTCGTTGCCCTTGCCGGTAGCGCCGTGCGCAACCGCGTCGGCGCCGGTCTGGCCGGCGATCTCGATCTGGCGCTTGGCGATCAGCGGCCGGGCGATCGAGGTGCCAAGCAGGTAGACGCCCTCATAGGCGGCGTTGGCGCGGAACATGGGGAACACGTAGTCGCGGACGAACTCGTCGCGCAGGTCCTCGATGAAGATCTGCTTCACCCCGAGCATCTCGGCCTTCTTGCGTGCCGGCTCGAGCTCCTCGCCCTGGCCGAGGTCGGCGGTGAAGGTCACCACTTCGCAGCCATAGGCGGTCTGCAGCCACTTCAGGATGACCGAGGTGTCCAGCCCGCCCGAATAGGCGAGCACGACCTTGTTGATTTTCTTGCTCATCGTGGTGTGTTCCCGGGGATCGGATTGGCGGCG
>DASYUS010000365.1:0-3588 GCA_036000945.1 Allostellaceae bacterium | reverse complement strand
CAACATCGCGTTCCTGCAGCCGGTCAAGGTCGGCGACGTGGTGTGCTGCTATACCGACCCGATCAGGATCGGGCGCAGCTCGATAACCCTCGCCGTCGAGGTCTGGGTGCTGCGCCAGGGGCAGGGGCCGCGGATCAAGGTCACTGCGGCAGAGTTCACCTTTGTCGCCCTCGACGAGGCCGGCCGGCCGCGCGCGATCGGCGGCACCACCTCTGTGCTCGCAGAGCGCGCGAGCCTATAGGAGGCGGGCGACCCGCGCCTCGATCCGGTGCAGGAGGCCGTCGCGGATGCCGAGCGCTTCGAGGTGGCGCACCGTGTTGGCGAGATAGTCGCGGGCCGTGCCGCGCCCGCCGATTGCCGTCGCGATGAGGCGCGCCGCGTCGTCGGGCGACAGGCGCCCGGCATAATCGGGTGAGGCGCGGCGCACGACACAGGCGTGGGCCGCGACGCCGCCTTGCGCCATCCGCACCTGGACGCGGCGCATCTCATAGACCCGTCCGGTCATCTCGCGCACCCAGATCCGGTCGAGCGCCGCGCCGCTGTCATTCTGCGGCAGCCGGTAGGCGATGCCGCGGCACGACCCGCCGCGGTCGAGCCCGAGCACCAGCCCTGGGTTTTCCGGCGTGCCGCGGTAGTCGCGCGAATAAAGGCAGAAGCTGCGGTGATAGCCGTGGAGAACGGCCGGCCGCATCTCGGCGAACTCGAATTCCGGGTTCCACATCAAGGAGCCGTAGGCAAACAGCCAGACCGGCTCCTTGCCCGCGCGCAGCGCCGCAATTGTCGCCGGCATCGGATCGACCGGGTAGATCGAGATGTAGCCGTTGGCGAGTGCAGCACTTGTCATGGTGACCGAGGCGAATTGCTTCAAATCTCAGATGTCCTCCCGGCGAAGGCCGGGACCGGCTAGTCCGCCGCCTGCCGGCGCCGCTCCTCGCGCGGCATCGCCTCCTGGCCGCTCGTGCCTTGCACGTTCTTCCACTCCGGCCGCAGCACGTTGACCAGATCGCCGAGCGTCGCGTAGCCCGAGCCGGCGAGGCGGCAGACCGGGTTGAGCAGCTTCGGATCGACCCGGCCGTTGCGCCAGACCGAGGGATCGACATGCGCGTGCAGGATGCGGGCCAGCACGATGTTGACGTTGCCGTCGGTGTGGATGTGCGCCACCGCGCATTCGAGATGCGCCTTCGCCTCGCCAACCCGGAACGGCCGCACCTTCGCGGCCGGCGCCGGCGTCAGCCCGGCCCAGCCGAACTCCTCCTCCTCGCTCGGGAAGTCGCAGGAGGTGAAGTTCATCCGCTCCAGGAGGTCCATGCTGACGATGTTGGCGACAAACTCCGGCACCTCGCGCAAGTTGCGCACGCTGTCCTTGACGCCGGTCGAGGCGAACGCGCAGTAGAACGGGTTGCTGCCCATCAGGTTGAAGTGCGAATAAGGCGCGAGGTTGCGCACCCCGCTCTGGGAGATCGTCGAGATCCAGCCGATCGGCCGCGGCACGACGAGTGCGTTCATCAGGAAATAAAAGGCCCGGCCCTGCCAGTCGTCGGGGCCGATTTCCAGGTCGTATTCGAGCGCCGAGGGCGGACCTTCGAGAGCGTCAGGCATTGGGCGGCAAATCCTTTAGCGGTTGAACGTCGTCACGATAGCAATGAGGGTCGGGCGAACCAAGCCGCTCGCCGAGGTGCCGGCGTCATGCTCGGATGCGGGCGAGGGCCTCCGCTTCGCGCTCATCGGCCGGGCGGTCGATGCGGAAGCCGCCGGATTGCCGCCGCCATAGCGCGGCATAATGCCCGCGCGCCGCGAGGAGGCTCTCGTGCGTGCCTTCCTCGACGATGCGGCCGCGGTCGAGCACGACGAGCCGATCCATCCGGCAGATCGTCGACAGCCGGTGGGCGATCGCGATCACCGTGCGCCCTTCCATCAGGCCGGCGAGCTGCTCCTGGATTGCCGCCTCGACTTCGGAATCGAGCGCCGAGGTCGCCTCGTCGAGCACCAGGATCGGCGCATCCTTGAGGATCACCCGGGCCAGCGCGATGCGCTGGCGCTGGCCGCCGGACAGCTTGACGCCGCGCTCGCCGACATGGGCGTCGAACCCGGTCCGGCCGTGCCAGTCCTCCAGCCCCTCGATGAATTCGAGCGCATGCGAGCGCCGCGCCGCGTCGATGATCTCGGCTTCGGGGGCGTCGGGGCGGCCGTAGCGGATGTTGTCGCGGATCGAGCGGTGCAGCAGCGAGGTATCCTGCGTCACCATGCCGATCTGGGCGCGCAGGCTTTCCTGCGTCAGCCCAGCGATGTCGCGGCCGTCGATCAGGATGCGGCCCGATTCCGGCCGGTAGAATCCGAGCAGCAGGTGCACGAGCGTCGATTTGCCGGCGCCGGAGCGGCCGACGAGACCGATCCGCTCGCCCGGCGCGACATCGAGGTCGAGCTCGCGCAAGACGCCGCCGCGCCGGCGCAGGCGGCCGTAATCGAAGCTGACATGATCGAAGCGGATCGCCCCGGCGATTTGCGGCAGCTCGACCGCACCCGGCAGGTCCGGCATCTGGCGCGGCACCGCAATTGAGCGCATGCCGTCCTGCACCTGGCCGATATCGTCGAAGATGCTGGCGATCTGCTGCGCCAGCCAGCCCGAGATGTTGTTGATCTGCCAGGCCATCGGGATCGCCGTCGCGACCGTGCCGATCGAGATCGTGCCGCGCTGCCACAGGATGATCGCCAGCGTGCCGGTGCCGACCATCAACAGCGCGTTCATCAGCGTCAGCGACAGGTTCCACATCGTGCCCAGGCGCTGCTGCGAACGCCACGCCTCGGTGTGCTCGTCGACGCCCTCCTGGACGAACTCGTCCTCGTCGCGCGAGCGGGCGAAGAGCTTGACCGTCAGGATGTTGGTGTAGCTGTCGACGACCTTGCCAGTGAGGACCGAGCGCATCTCCGACATGCGCCGCGAGCGCTCGCGCATCCGCGGCAGGAAGCAGGCGAGCACCCCGGCATAGAGCGTGAACCAGCCAACGATCGGCAATGCCAGCCGCCAGTCGGCCGACGACAAGAGGCCGATCGCGCTGGTGCCGTAAACGAGGATGTACCAGATGCCGAGGATCGACAGGACGACGCTCTCGCGCAGGGCGGGGCCGGTCTGCATGACCCGCGCGGCGATGCGCCCGGCAAAATCGTTCTGAAAGAATGTCCAGCCCTGCCGCACCACATGCCAATGGCTCTGCCACCGCACCATGTTGGTCAGGCCGGGGATGAGGATCTGGTTGACGATGACGCCCTGGGCGAAATGCGCCGCCGGGCGGAACACGAGAAACAGCGCGGCCATCAAGAGGAGCTGCGTTCCGGCGTCGCGCCAGATCGTCTCCGGTGCCTCCGAGGAAACCAGCGACACCACGCGGCCGATGCACACCGGGATCGCCGCGTCGGCGATCGCGACGCAGAACCCGGTCGCCAGCAGTGCCAGCAGCGGCCCCGGGATCTGGCGGACGAAATGCCAATAGAACCGGATGACGGCATGCGGCTCGTCGAGCGCCGGCGGCGGCGCGGCGGGCGGCGGCGCGGTCGGTTCGAGTAGGCGTTCGAAAAACCTCAGCATCGGCT
>DASYUS010000364.1:0-9724 GCA_036000945.1 Allostellaceae bacterium | reverse complement strand
ATGTCGAAGATGTCGTAGTCGAGGAAGCGCGCGCCGGGTTTGAGCAGCCGCGCGATGCCGCCATAGCACGAGGCGATCTTGCCGAGGTCGCGCAAATTGTGGATCGCGATCGACGAGACGGCGAGGTCGAACGGACCGCCGGCGCGATCGACCCAGGCGGGGTCGCGCAGATCGCTCTGCACGCAGGTGACCGCAGAAGCGGCGGCCGCGAGTCGCCGGCGCGCCGCATCGAGCATCGGCTGCGAATAATCCTGCAGCGTCACGCGGGCCTGCGGAAAGGCGCGCAGCACCTCCTCGGTCAACACCCCGTAGCCGCCGCCGACATCCAACACGGCGATCGCGGCGTCGGGCGCGAAGGGGGCACGCGCCAGCATGTTGCGTAACCGCGCCCGGCGGGTTGCATCCTTCCCGGTATCACGGTCGATCCACCACGCGACATACGCATCCGAGTGCCAATCGTGCTCGACGCCGGAGAACTTGTCGTCCGCTGTCGCCATTCCCGCATCCTCCCCATTTCCGGCATTATGCGCCCGAACGCGCCCGACAAAAAAGCCGGGGAGGTCGCGCCTCTCCGGCTTTTTTTTGCGGCGGCTGGGCGGCGCCCGGCGCGGCTATTGCTTCTCCAGCTGGTAGATCTCGTCCTTGATGCGGAGTTTCTGGCGCTTCAGATCGTGAACCGCTTCCTGGTTGGGCAGGGGACGATGCATCTCTTCATCGATGGCGCGTTCGAGCAAAGCATGCTTCTCTCTGAGCGCCTCGATGCGATCGTGCAGCGACATGCGGTGTCCTCCCTCGTAGACGGTGACAGCGGCCGATGGTAACCCCGGAGCGGCCCGCCGGCCAGAGCGTGCAAGCCCTTCCCGAGATGGGGCGCGACACGCGGGTTTTCGAGGGCCGCGGGGGAACTTGAATGCGACACAATCCGCGGCCCGCGCGCCTCGTCATCGGCATCAGCGGCGCCTCGGGGGCGATCTATGGGGCGCGCCTCCTGGAGTTGTTGCAACCGCTGCGGGTCGAGACCCATCTGGTGATGAGCCGTTCGGCCGAGGTGACCCTCGCGCTCGAAACCGATCTGAAGCCGGCCGATCTGCGCGCCCGCGCCGATGTCGTGCATGGCATCGGCGACCTCGCAGCGCCGATCTCGTCGGGCTCGTTCCCGACGATCGGCATGATCGTCGCGCCGTGCTCGGTGCGCAGCATGGCCGAGATCGCCACGGGGGCGACGACGACCCTGTTGACGCGTGCCGCCGACGTGACCTTGAAGGAGCGCCGTCGCCTCGTCCTCATGGTGCGCGAAACGCCGCTCCACACCGGGCACCTGCGGACGATGACCGCGCTGTCGGAGATCGGCGCGGTGATCGCCCCGCCGGTCCCGGCCTTCTATGCCAAGCCGCAAAGCCTCGAGGAGATGATCGACCAGACGCTCGGCCGCATCCTCGACCTGTTCGGCCTCGACGCCGGGACCGTGCGGCGCTGGGGCGAGCCGGCGGAAGACGGCGCGAAACCGCGCCGCCGTCGTTAACGCCGGTACGAGCTCAGCCGAGGCTGTTTTCCAAGAGGTCGAGCGCGGCGATCGAGAAGGCGCGCATGTTGGCGACCCGGTCGCTGTTGCCGGTCTCGACCGTGATTGCGCGCTCCCCGGCGGGGCCGATCACGGCGATGCAGGAATGCCCGGCGGCGTGGCCGTAGCGGCTGCCGGTCGGGCCGGCGGTGCCGGTTTCGCCGACCGACCAGTTCGTCGCCAGCCGCTCCTTGACCTTGCGCGCGAACAGGAGTGCATAGGGCTCCGTCGAGGGGGTGATGCCGGCCAGCGCCGCCATCTCGGCCTCGGTGACGCGCAGGAGTTCGGTCCGCGACTGGCGGGTGTAGACCACCGCGCCCCCCATGAAGTAGGCGGAGGCGCCCGGGATCGCCAGGAGCGCGGCCGAGATCATCCCGGCGGTCGACGATTCGGCGACCGAGACCGTCTCGTTGCGCGCCTTCAGCTTGGCCGCGATCCGTTCCGCCTGGGGCAACAAATCCTGTAACATCGCGCGCCTCCATGTTGGGTTAGGGCCGACCTTGCCGGTTCCGCCCACCGTTTTGCAAGAGCCTGGGATGAAAGAAGCACGATAGACGTGTCACCCGCAGCGCGCTCGATTGGCCTCGGGAAATTCGATCGATGCCCCGATGGCTTTGCTTCTATCGAGGGCTCGGCCGAGGTGGGAGTGGAGGTCGTACCGGAGGCGGTGGCTGACGTACAATGGGAGGTATCGTGGGCGGCGTCGGCCGCGGCCAGGGGTGGGGCGGTGCAATTGTCTCAAGCATCTGGGGCAGCCTCGCTGGGCACGATCCAAAGGGTTGCGGGCGGGATCTCGGCGTTAACCTGAGCTTGTAGCGCCTCTAACCGCGTTTCTGATGGATTCTGGTCGCCCCGCGGAGCAAGTTCAACCAGCTTAGTGCGAATATCTTGCACCTCATCGGCCAGAGCTTTGGGAAGCTCGCCCGCGTTAGCCAACATGGATCGAGTGCTGTCTATGGTCCGCACGATATTACGGCAGCGCGCATTTAAAGTAGAGTACTCTGCCCAAAGCTGCGAATGCTCCTCGATGTCATGGTCGAGATCGAGGATTGGCTTCAATATTGTCACTATGATAGCGGCGGCCGATATAGTCCCCCATGCATATTGACCATAATCCGTCTTCCACAACGTGAAGCCGGCGATCCCGCTTCCCGAGGCACCGATCACGATTACGAACTCAAGAATTCTGTTCAAGCGTCTCACTCTGCGTAAACGCTCGCCGTTATATTTAGCATTGAGTAGGATGGTTCGATAGTCGTCGTAAATCCCCTCTAAGGTACGGTTGAGGTCCGCGATCTGATGCCCAGCGACCATGACGGCGAGCGCCTCTTATTCAACCTGCGGAGGATCATACCAGAAAGGAGTTGCCGATGGGTTACGAGACGATCCTCTACGCCGAGGACGGGCCGGTCGGCACGCTGACGCTGAACCGGCCGGACGACGGCAACATGTTCACCGAGACGATGTGTCACGAGGTGCGCGACTGCATCAACGCCGTGCGGCGCGAGACGCGCACAAGGGTCCTGGTGATCACCGGCGCCGGCGACCGGTTCTTCTGCATCGGCGGGCGCAAGGCGGGGATGGAGGAGACACAGCTATACGCCGGCGTCCTGCCGACGCTCGACATGTACGAGTCGATCGAGCGGCTGCAAAAGCCGGTCATCGCCGCGGTCAACGGCTATGCGGTCGGCGGCGGCAACGTGCTGCAGATCATGTGCGACATCACGATCGCCAAGGAAAGCGCCGTCTTCCGCCAGGTCGGCCCGATGATGGGCAGCTTCGACGCCGGCTTCGGCACCTGGTACCTGGAAGACCTCGTCGGCAAGAAGAAGGCGAAGGAGATCTGGTTCAGGAACCCGCGCCTCTCGGCCCGCGAGGCCTTGGAACTCGGCATGATCAACCGGGTCGTACCCGACGCCGAGCTCGCCGCGGCGACCCGCGCGATGGCCCTCGAAATCGCCGAGCGCGGCGCCTTCGCCCTCGCCGCGATCAAGATCGCGTTCAGCGCCCGCCACGGCGGCGTCGGCGGCCTCGCCCGCCTCGCCCACGACCTCCTCCTGCGCCAGTACCTCGACAGCGACGAGTCGCACGAACTGGGCGACGCCTTCGCCCAGCGCCGCACCCCCGACCCCGAGAAATTCGGGCATTGAGTTGACCCGAAATGACCAACACGCTCCTCACCCTGCACGACCCCGCGGCGGCACGGCGCTATTACGCCGCGGGGCTGTGGCGCGACGACACGTTCTACGCGCTGCTGCGCCGGCACGCGGCGGCGCGGCCGGAGGGTTTCGCGCTGCGCGACGGCGGGCGTCGGCTCACCTGGGGCGCGCTCCTCGACTGGGTCGATGCGGTGGCGGCCGACCTCGATGCGGCGGGGCTGAAGCGCGGCGAGCGGGTGGCGGTGTGGCTGCCGAATTGCGTCGAGGCTGTCGTCGTCTTTCTCGCCTGCGACCGGCAAGGTTACGTCTGCAACCCGTCGCTGCACCAGAACTACACGGTGACCGAGATCGTCGCGCTGCTGGAGCGCACCCGGGCGGCGGCGCTGTTCGCGCGGCCCGGCCACGGCGCCGACGCGCGTGCTGCCGACATCTTCGCCGCCGCCCGCGACCTGCCGCATCTGCGCCGGATCTATGCGCTCGGCGACGGGCCGGTGAACGCCGCGCCATTTCCGCTACCCCCACCCTGCCCTCCTCCGCCAGCGGGGGAGGGGAAGACAGTGCCGCCGGCCGACGAAAACCCGGACAAGGTGATCTACCTCGCCTTCACTTCGGGCACGACGGGGACGCCGAAGGGCGTCATGCATTCGGCCAATACGCTGCTCGCCAACGCCCGCGCGATGGTCGCCGACTGGCATCACGACGAGCGAACGATCCTTCTCTCGCTGAGCCCGCTCTCGCACCACATCGCCACCGTCGCGCTGGCGCAGGCGCTGGCGCCGGGGATGGAGCTGGTGGTCAACGCGCCACCGCCCGGCATGACCCCGCTCGACTGGATCCTCGAGACCGGCGCCAGCTACGTCATGGGCGTGCCGACGCACGCGATGGACATCCTCGGCGAGATGCGGCGCCGCGGTCTCGACCGGATCGGCCGTGTCAAGACCTTCTACATGGCCGGGTCGCCGATCCCGCGCGAGGTGGCGCAGGCCTTTCTCGACCGCGGCGTCACGCCGCAAAACGTCTACGGGATGAGCGAGAACAGCTCGCACCAGTACACGCTGCCGAGCGACCCGGCCGAGACGATCGTCGCGACCTGCGGCCGCGCCTGCGCCGCCTACGAGATCCGCCTCTTCGACCAGGAGAACCCCGACATCGAGGTGGCGCCGGGCGAGATCGGCGAGATCGGCGGGCGCGGCGCCTGCCTGATGCTCGGCTATTTCGACAACCAAGAGGCGACCGAGGAGAGTTTCAACCGCGGCGGCTGGTTCCAGTCGGGCGATCTCGGCCGCTTCGATCAGAATGGCTGCCTCGAAATCGTGGGCCGTAAGAAGGACCTGATCATCCGCGGCGGCCACAACATCCACCCGGCGCGGATCGAGGATCTGGCGATGCGCCACAAGGCGGTGGCTCGCGTCGCCGCCTTCGCCGTCGCCGACGAGCGGCTCGGCGAGAAGGTCTGCCTGTCGGTGATCTTTCACGAGGGCGCCACCGCCGAGGCACATGAATTGCTGGCGCATCTGGATGCGGCCGGGCTGTCGCGCTACGACATGCCGGAGTATTTCATCGCGATGACCCACTACCCGCTGACCGCCAGCGGCAAGATCTTGAAGCGCGAGCTCGTCGAATGGGCGCGGACCGGCCGCATCCGGCCGATTCCGGTGCGCTGGACCGCCCCGGCGCTCGATAGTACAGGCTGAATGGAGCCGATGTTTCCATTTCACCGTCGTCACCCCCGCGAAAGCGGGGGTCCAGGGCCAGCGACGGAATATTTGGCCCCTGGATTCCCGCGTTCGCGGGAATGACGGCTAAATTGATGACGGGGGGAGTTGAGGCGAATGGCGATCCATATGAGCCGCATCGACGAGCTGGCGCTGATCACGCTCGACCGGCCGGAGGCGCTCAACGCGCTGAGCTTCGGCCTGTTGCACGATCTGAGCCGCCAGCTCGATTCGATCGCCGACAGCGATGCGCGCGCGATCCTCGTCATTGGCGCCGGCGATCGCGCCTTTTCGGCCGGGGCCGACATCAAGGAATTGATGGGCCGCACCCTCGTCGAGCAGCGTTCCGGCGCGGCGCTGGGGCAATCGGTGCTCGCCAAGCTCGACCAGCTGCCATTGCCGTCGATCGCCCTCATCAACGGCTATGCCTTCGGCGGCGGCCTCGAACTGGCGCTTGCCTGCACCTTCCGCCTCGCCGCGCCCGCGGCCAAGCTCGGCTTCCCCGAGATCAAGCTCGGCCTCATCCCGGGCTACGGCGGCACGCAGCGCCTGCCGCGCCTCGTCGGCGAGGCGCGCGCCACCGAGTTGATCCTCACCGGGCGCACCGTCGATGCCGACGAAGCCGAGCGGATCGGCCTCGTCAACCACATCGTCGACGGCGATCTGATCGAAGCCGGCCAGGCCTTCGCCCGCGAGATGACCGGGTTCAGCCTGCCGGTCCTGTGCCTGGCGCGCGACGCGATCCGCCGCGCCCATGATCTTCCCCTGCACGACGGCCTCAAGATCGAAGCCGACCTCTCGACCCTCGCCTTCCAGACCGAAGACGCCGTCGAAGGCATGACCGCCTTCATCGAAAAGCGCCAGGCGGTGTTCAAGGATGGCTGAGGGAATGTGCCTCTATCCGGTTCCTCCCCCGCTCGCGGGGGAGGTGTCGACCCCGGACTTGATCCGGGGGAGACGGAGGGGGCAGCCGCCGTCGCCCCCTCCACCATGCTTGCGCATCGTTCCCCTCCCCAGCGCTGCGGGGGAGGAACCGATGCACCGATGATCCCCCTCTTCGATCGGCTCGGTGCGCTGCCGCCGCTGTCGGCGGAAGAGCGGCTGCTGCTCGACAGCGTCCGGGCGCTGTGCCGCGACGAGATCGCGCCGCGCGCCGCCGCGTACGACCGCAGCGCCGAGTTCCCGTGGGACAATGTCCGCGCGATCAACGCGCTCGGCCTCAACGCGATGTTCGTGCCCGAGATCTATGGCGGCGCCGGTCTTTCCTACGCCGCCTACCTCGCCTGCGTGCGCGAGATCTCCGCCGCCTGCGCCGCCACCGGCAGCATCTGGGCGACCAATTTCCACGCGATGAAGCCGCTGGTCGACTTCGGCACCGAGGAACAGAAAGCGAGGCTGCTGCCGCGCGTCGCCGCGGGAGCGCTGTGCTCGCTGGCGATCACCGAGCCCGAGGCCGGCTCCGACGCCACCGGCATGACGATGCGCTTCACCCCTGCCGGCAACGACACCGTCATCGTCTCCGGCGGCAAGCTGTTCATCAGTAACGGCGATGTCGCCGACCTCTACCTCGTCTTCGGCAAATGGTCCGAGCTCGGCGACGGCCGCAACGCGATCTCGGCGCTGATCATCGAGAAAGGCACGCCGGGGCTGCGGGTGCTGCGCATCGAGGACAAGATGGGGTTGCGCGCCCAAGGCACCGCGGCCCTCGCCTTCGACGACTGCCCGGTGCCGCGCGCCAACGTCCTCGGCCTTCCCGGCGAAGGCCTTAAGCTGCTGCTCGCGGCGCTCAACAAATCGCGCCCAAGCATCGCCGCGCATGCCCTCGGCATCGCCCGCGCCGCCTTCGAGGACGCCGTCCTCTACATCAACGAGCGGCGCCAGTCGGGCCGCCGCATCATCGAATTCCAGGGCATCCAGTTCCTCCTCGCCGACCTCGCCACCGATCTGGCGATGTGCGAGGGGTGGCTGTGGCATGTCGCGCACCTCATCGACGCCGGCGAGAACGACATCGCCGTCGAAGCCTCGATGCTGAAGCTGCGCGCCTCGGACCTGGCGATGCGCATCGCCACCGAGGCGGTGCAACTTTATGGTGGCTATGGCTACATCAAAGAGAATCGCGTCGAGCGGCTGATGCGCGACGCCAAGATCACCCAGATCTGGGAAGGCACCAACCAGATCCACCGCCAGCTGATCGGCCGCAGCCTTATGCGCCGCTGAGGCGATTATCGGGAACCGGCACTCCCGCCCGGCGTCTATACGTTACGCGCGCTGCCGCAATGACGCCACAGTTAGCCCGTTCTCCGTGCAATACGATCTTTTCGGGGTGTGTCATGCGTCGCCTTGCCTCCGGTTTTCTGGCCCTGCTCCTCTTCGCCGCGGTCCCGGCGCTGGCCCAGGAGGAGCCGCCCGGCCGGGTCGGCCGGGTCAGCCTTGTCGAGGGTCAGCTCTCCTTCCACCTGGCTGACGAGACCCAATGGTCGGAGGCGGCGGTCAACTATCCGGTCGCCACCGGCGGATCGTTCTGGACCGATCCGCAATCGCGCGCCGAGATCCGCGTCGGGGCGCAGACGATCAACCTCGCCAACAACACCGAACTCGGCGTCGTCAAGCTCAACGACGAGGCGACGCAACTCTCGGTGCCGCAGGGCCGGATCGGCCTGCATGTGCGCCAGCTCGCGCAAGGCAACACCGTCCAGGTCGATATCCCGCGCGGCGCCGTGTGGCTGTTAGCGCCGGGGGTCTATGACATCGATGCCGGGACGGCCGACCAGCCGGCCCGGGTCACGGTGTTCGAGGGCAGCGCGCGATTTGTCGGCGGCACGCTCGACCTCACCATCAACAACGGCGATGCGGCGGTGATCAGCGGCACCGACACCCTCGCCGCGGCGATCGAACGCGCCACTCCGGACGCCTTTGTCCAGTGGTGCCGCTCGCGCGATTATCGCCAGAAGCGCCTGGCCGCTCCGAAATATGTCTCGACCCACATGACCGGCTATGAAGAGCTCGATGACCATGGGTCATGGGCTGCGGCGCCGCAATACGGGCAGGTCTGGTATCCCCGTTCGGTGCCGGCCGATTGGGCGCCCTACCGCGAAGGCCATTGGGTCTCGATCCAGCCGTGGGGCATGACCTGGGTCGATTCCCAGCCCTGGGGCTTTGCGCCGTTCCATTACGGGCGCTGGGCGCGCATTCAGGGCCGTTGGGGCTGGGTCCCCGGGCGTGTCGTGCCGCGCCCGGTGTATGCGCCGGCGCTCGTCGCGTTTATCGGCCAACCGGAAGTGGGCTTCGCCGTGCCCGGCGCCCGCGAGCCGGCAGTCGGCTGGTTTCCGCTGGCGCCGAACGAGGTCTATGTGCCGAGCTATTCGCGCAACGTGAACTACATCCGCAACGTCAACATCACCAATGTCAGCGTCACCAAGATCACCAACGTAACCAACATCATCGTCAACCGCCCGGCGGCCGCGCCACCGGTCCAGGTCGTGCAGCAGAATTTTGCCAACCGCACGGCGGCGACTGTCGTGCCGGTCAAAGCCATCGCCGAAGGTGCGAAGGTGAAGCAGGTGGCGCTCCAGGTGCCGCCGCAGACCCTGCAGAAGGCTCCGGTCAGCGTGCAGCCGCCAAAAGTGACGCCGGCCGCCGTTCGCCCGGCGCCGTCTCGCCCGGCCGACGCACCGGCAGCCGTCCCACCAAAGGACGCCCCGCCCATTCGCCCGCCCGGCGTCGCGACCACGACAACGCCCGGCAAGCCGCCGGTCGCCGCACAGCCGGATGCCGCCACCAAGGCCGAGCCCGGCAAACCCCCCGTTGCCGCACCGCCAGGCACCGCCACCAAGGCCGAGCCCGGCAAGCCCCCGGTTGCCGCACAGCCGGGCGCCGCCACCAAGGCCGAGCCCGGAAAGCCCCCGGTCGCCGCACCGCCGGGCACCGCTACCAAGGCCGAGCCCGGCAAGCCCCCGGTCGCCGCACAGCCGGGCGCCGCCACCAAGGCCGAGCCCGGCAAGCCCCCGGTCGCCGCACAGCCCGGTGCCGCCACCAAGGCCGAGCCCGGCAAGCCGCCGGTTGCCGCACAGCCGGGCGCCGCCACCAAGGCCGAGCCCGGCAAACCCCCGGTCGCCGCGCCGCCGGGCGCCGCCACCAAGGCCGAGCCCGGCAAACCCCCGGTCGCCGCGCCGCTGGGCGCCGCCACCAGGACCGAGCCCGGCAAGCCCCCGGGCGCCGCGCCGCCGGGCGCCGCCACCAGGACCGAGCCCGGCAAGCCGCCGGTCGCCGCCACCAGGACCGAGCCCGGC
>DASYUS010000363.1:0-3664 GCA_036000945.1 Allostellaceae bacterium | reverse complement strand
ACCCGGTGACGCGCAGCCACAAGGAGGTTTTGGGGCGCAGGGCCTACGCGACGATCGCGGACATCCCCGAGGCGGCCGACCTCGCGGTGATCCTCGTCCCGGCGGCGCATGTCGTCTCGGCGATCGAGCAATGCGCCGCCCGCGGCATCCCCGCCGCAGCGATCATCAGTTCGGGGTTTGCCGAGGAGAAGAGCGACGAGGCGGCGGCGCGCGACGCCGCGTTGCGGGCGATCGCCGAGCGCACCGGCATGGTCATTGCCGGCCCCAATTGCGAGGGCCTGGTCAACCCGCTGCTCCCATTGGTGGCGACGTTCAGCCCGGTGTTCCACGATGCCAGCCAGAAGCTGCTGCCGGACAGCAGCCGCGCCCGGCCGATCGCCGTCAGCTGCCAGTCGGGCGCGCTGACCTTCGCCTTCCTGTCGCGCGGGCGCGACCGCCAGCTGCGCTTCACCCATCAGGTCAGCGCCGGCAACCAAACCGTGCTCGAGGCGCACGACTATGTCGACTGGCTGCTCGACGCCGGTGGCGCCGATATTTTTCTCTGCTACCTCGAAGGGATCCGCGACGCTGCGCGCTTCCGTGCCGTCGCCGACAAGGCGGCGCGCGCCGGCAAGCCGCTGATCATCGCCAAGGTCGGGCGGTCGGACGCCGGGCGCCGCGCCGCCGCCTCGCACACCGGGGCGCTCGCCCATGCCGGCGCCGCCGATGACGCGATCTTCCGCCACCACGGCATCGTCCGCGGCGAAGACCTCGACCACATGGTCGATGTCGCGACCGCGTTTGCCTATTGCAAGCTGCCCCGCGGCAACCGCGTCGCCGTCATCACCGGGTCGGGCGGCAGCGCGGTGTGGATGGCCGACATCCTGTCGGCGCACGGGCTCGAACTGCCGGTGCTGGAGGACGACATCCAGCGCCGCCTGATGGCGATGCTACCGTCCTATGCCTCGCCGTTGAACCCGATCGACGCCACCGCGCAAGCGATCGGCGAAGTCGGTTACGCGCCGCTGGTCGAGCTGGTGGCGCAATCGCGGCGGATCGACACGATCCTCTTGATCAGCTCGCTGGCCAACGAGAACCGGGCGAAAAAGCTCGCCGACGAATTGGCGGGGCTCGTCGGCACGATCGACCAGGCAATCCTGTTGTCGACCTATACGACCGCCAGCACGGCGGCGATCGCCACTCTGGGAGCGGCCGGCATCCCCTGCTACACTGCGATGCCGAGCTGCGCCCGCGCGATCCGCGCGCTGGTCGATTACGGCGCGTTTCAGGAGCGCCTTGCGCGGCGGGTGTCGGAGCCCCCTGCCCCGGCCGCGGCGCGCGATGAAGTGGCGCAAGCGCTCGCGGCGTCGGGGCTGGTCCTGACGGAAGTCGCCTCGAAGGCCCTGCTCGCCCGCTATGGCGTTCCGCTGCCGCCCGAAGCGCTGGCCGCGAACGAAGACCAGGCGGTCGCCGCGGCAGCGACAATCGGCGGCGCGGTGGCGCTCAAGGTCCAGTCGCCCGACATCCTGCACAAGACCGAGGCCGGCGTGGTGATGCTGGGCCTCGCCGGCGAGGCGGCGGTGCGCGAGGGCTACCGCACGGTGCTGGCGCGGGCGCTGGCGGCCCATCCGGCTGCGCGGATCGACGGCGTATTGGTGCAGGCGATGGCGCAGCGCGGTCACGAGATGATCGTCGGGGTAACGCGCGACCCCGATTTCGGCCCGTTGCTGATGGTCGGGCTCGGCGGCATCCACGTCGAGGTGCTGCGCGATGTCGCCTTCGCCCCGGTCCCGCTCGACGCCGACGAAGCCATGTCGCTGCTCGGCGAGTTGAAGGGCGCCGCCCTCCTCGACGGCGTGCGCGGCGAACCCGCCGCCGACCGCGCCGCGCTGGCCGATCTGATCGCCGCGCTGTCGCGCTTTGCCGCCGATCACGCCGACCGGATTGCCGAGATCGACCTCAACCCGGTCATCGTCCACCGCGCCGGCGAGGGCCTCACCATCGTCGATGCGCTGATCGTAAAAAAATAATTCTCGGCGCCCTCCCGACGTTTACCGCTGCAGCGCACGGGCCTCGCGGGCGGCCGGCCGCTCGGCGCAGCGTTTCAGCCAATCGGCCGCCTTTGGCACCGCGGCGAAATCGATCCGCGCCGGCCGTGCCCAGGAAAGGATGCTGGCGACATTGAGGTCGGCGACGGTGAAGTGCTCGCCGAGCAGATAGGGCGAACTGGCGACGACGCTGTCGAGCACCATCAAGGGCCGCCCGAGCTCCTTCTCGCACTGGTCGGCGAGCGCGGCGTCGCGCTTGTCCTCGGGCAACAGCGCGCGGTGGAACATGGCGGTCAGCACCGGGCGCTCGACCTCGGTCATTCCCCAGAAGCTCCACTGCCAGGTGCGCGCCTCGTCCTCGAAGAGGATCGGGTAGAGGCTGCCCCGGCTGTGTTTCTTCGCCAGATAGAGGTTGATCGCCATCGACTCCCAGAGGATGAAGCCGTCGTCGTCGATCGTGGGCACGTGGCCGTTCGGGTTGATCGCGAGATAGTCGTGGGTGCGGGTCTCGCCCTTGCCCATGTCTATGGGGATGTTCTCGTAATCGAGCCCCAGCTCCTTCGCCAGCCACAGCGTGCGAAAGGCGCGCGAGCGCGGGATGCCGTAGATTTTGAGCATGATGCGACGATCCTCTCCGTTACCGTTGGCGCGAGCCTCGCACGACGCCCGGGATGGGGCAATCGCGGAGACCATTTGATAGTGTCATCCGGGCGAACGCTCGGCTTTTGCCGGGATGACCCTTTCGGGAGAGCTCATGCCGCACAGCATCGACACGATAACCGTCGCCGGTGCGACGGTCCGGTTGTTCCGCGGCGGTCCCGAACGGGCTGAACCGCTGGTGTTCCTGCACGGCGCCGGCGGGCATACCGGGTGGATGGGGTTTCTCGACGCGCTGGCGGCGCGGTTTCAGGTGTTCGCCCCGGAGCATCCCGGGTTCGGCCCGTCCGACGACCCGCCGTGGCTCGACGAGGTCGCCGACCTCGCCTATTTCCACCTCGACCTCTTGGCGGCGCTCGGCCTGGAGCGGGTGCATCTGATGGGTACCTCGCTCGGCGGCTGGGTAGCGACCGAGATGGCGGTGCGCAGCACCGCTCGGCTCCGCAGCCTGACGCTGGTCGGGGCGGTCGGGATCACCGCCGGCGGCGCACCGATTCCAGACATCTTCCGCATGCCGGTCGCGGAGAATCTGCGGCGCTTCTACGCCGACCCGGAGCGTGCCGCGCGCCGCCTCGCCGACCTCTCCCAGGCCGACATGAATGTCGTCGCGAAAAACCGCGCGACCGTCATGCGGCTGGCCTACCGGCCGCGCTTCCACAATCCGGGATTGGCCAAATGGCTGCACCGCATCGACGTGCCGACGCTGCTCTTATGGGGCGCCGCGGACGGCCTCGTGCCGCCCCAATTCGGCGAGGCCTACCGCGCCCTCATTCCGGGGTCGCGTCTGGTCGTCCTGGCGAACGCAGGTCACGCCCCGTTCGACGAGCAGAAAAACGCGTTCCTCGCCGCGTTTTCGGAATTTGTTGATTCCCAATGAGGCGCGGGCCGCCTCCGGACAGCAGGAACAATACCGCATCCCCGGCGAAAGCCGGGGCCCACTCGTCAACCATCCCGAGGCAGGTCGGTGGGCCCCGGCTTTC
>DASYUS010000362.1:0-5061 GCA_036000945.1 Allostellaceae bacterium | reverse complement strand
GCGCCGTCGGGCTGGCCGACGCGCTCCGGCCGGAGCGCGAAATCGCCGCCGCCGCCGCCTGGCACCACGAGCCCGCGCAGCGCCGCCCGGGCCCGCCCGTCGCGCCCTGCCCGCCGCTCGCCGCCCGGCCGCGCCGGCTGTCGGTGACCCAGATCGAGACCTGGATCCGCGACCCCTATGCGATCTATGCGCGGCACATTCTCGGGCTCAAGGCGCTCGACGACCTCGACGCCGACCCCGGCCGGGCCGATCTCGGCATCGCCGTGCACGAAGCGCTCGCCGAATTCGTCCGGCGCCACCCGCGCGCCCTGCCGCCGGCGGCCGAAGCCGAGCTGATCGACATCGGCCGCGCCGCGTTCGGCGCGATCCTGTCGCGGCCCGGCGTCTGGGCGTTCTGGTGGCCGCGCTTCGTGCGGGTCGCCCGCTGGTTCATCGCCGAGGAAGAGGAGCGGCGCGCCGCAATCGTCGAGAGCGGCAGCGAACTCAAGGGCACGCTGGTCGTGCCGGGCCGCGCCGGACCGTTCACGATCGCCGCGGTGGCCGACCGCATCGACCGGCTGGCGTCCGGCGAACTCGTGCTGGTCGACTACAAGACCGGGGCATTGCCGCAGAAGCGCGAGGTCGACAACGCGGTCGTGGTGCAGCTGCCGCTCGAAGGCGCGATCGCCCGCGACGGCAGCTTCACCGCGGAAAACGGCCCCGCGATCAGCGGCGCGGTGGCGGCGCTCGAATACTGGCGGCTGCCCGGCGGCGAACCGGCGGGCAAGCGGCATCCGATCGGCGACGACAGTCCGGATGCCTTGATCGACGGCGCGCTGACGCGCGTCGCCGCCCTAATCGACAGCTTCGACGACCCGGCGACGCCCTATCTGCCGGTGCCCGACCCGCGCTGGCGGCCGCGCTACTCCGATTATTTCCATCTCGAGCGGCTCGACGAGGCCGAAATCGAGCCCGAGCCGGAGGGTGAACCCGGGGGGGAGTTATGAGCCGGGTTGCCGAAGCCGCCGCCGCCCAGCGCCGGGCATTGCAGCCCGAGGAATCGGTCTGGGTCGCGGCGTCGGCCGGGACCGGCAAGACCAAGGTGCTGACCGACCGGCTGCTCCGGCTGATGCTCGACGGCACCGATCCGGGGCGCATTCTGTGCCTGACCTTCACCCGCGCCGCCGCGGCCGAGATGGCCAACCGGATTAACGAGCGGCTCGCCGCCTGGACGACTCTGCCACCCGGCCGGCTGGCGGCGGAGCTGGGCGAGCTGACCGGCCGTTTCGCGCGCGAGCCCGAAATCGCCCGCGCGCGCCAATTGTTCGCCCGCACCCTCGATGTGCCGGGCGGCGCCAAGATCGCGACGATCCACGCCTTCTGCCAGTCGCTGCTGCGGCGCTTCCCGCTCGAAGCGGGGGTGCCGCCCGAATTCTCCGTCATCGACGAGCGCGGCGCCAGGGAAGCCCTCGCCGAGGCGGTCGAAGCGGTGATCAGCGCGGCACGCGCGGAAACCGAGCCCGGGCTCGCCGAGGCGCTGGCGATCGTCGCCGGTTATGCCCCGGAAGAGGGCTTCATCGCGCTGATGGCGGCGCTTGCCGACGAGCGCGGCAAGCTGGCCGAGGCGCTGGCCGAAGGCGAAACGGCGCTGCGCCGGCGCCTCTGCGCGGCGTTCGCGGTCTCGGAAGCGGCGACGCGGGAGAGCCTCGTCGCGGCGTTTTGCGCCGGCGGCGATATCGCCCTCCTGCGCATTGCTGCGGCAGCGCTGGGCGACGGGAGGAAAACGGATCGGGAGCGCGGCGCGATCCTCGCCCGATGGTGTGCCGGCGCCGAACCGCGGCAAAGTCTGCTCGACGAATATATCGCGACCTTCCTGACCAAGGAGGGCGAGATCCGCGACACCCTGATTACCAAATCGGCGGCGAAAAAGGCCGCGCCCGCCGATCCCTGTGCGGTACTCAACGCCGAGGCCGCGCGCATCCTGCGCTTCGAGGCCGAGCGCAAAAGCCTTGCCGTGATCGAGGCGACAATCGCGCTGGTGCGGCTCGGCGGCACGCTGCTGCGCGCCTATGAGCAGCGGAAGCGGCTGCATGGGCTGCTCGATTACGACGATCTGGTGGCCAAGGCGCTCGATTTGCTGCGCCGGCCGGGGGTGGCGCCGTGGGTCTTGTTCAAGCTCGACGGCGGGCTCGACCACATCCTTATTGACGAGGCGCAGGACACCAACCCCGAGCAATGGGCGATCGTCGCCGCGCTCGCCGAGGAGTTTTTCGCCGGCGAGGGCGCCGAGGCGCGCATCCGCACGGTCTTTGCGGTCGGCGACGCGAAGCAGTCGATCTACAGCTTCCAGCGCGCCGACCCGCGCGCGTTTGTCGCGATGCGACAGCATTTCGAGGAACGTGTCACGTCGGCCCGGCTGAAGTGGAGCGTGGTGCCGCTGGAAATCTCGTTCCGCGCGGCCGAGCCATTGCTCGTGGCTGTCGATGCGGTGTTTGGGCCCGCCGCGGCGGCCGACGGCGTCGCGCTCGACGGCAACGCCATCCGCCATGTCGCGGCGCGTGCCGGCCAGGCCGGGATCGTCGAGCTGTGGCCGCCGGTGGTGCCGGAGCCCGACGAGACGCCGCAACCGGCGGGATCGGCGTCCCGGCGGCCGCGTCCGGCCGAGCCGCACACCCGCCTCGCGCGGGCGATCGCCGCGACGATTGCGCAATGGCTCGCTAAGGGCGAGCGGCTGGAACCGCGCGGCCGGGCGTTGCGGCCGGGCGACGTGATGGTGCTGGTGCGGCGCCGCAACGCCTTTGTCGGCGATCTGCTGCGCGCGTTGAAGACGCAGGGCGTGCCGGTCGCCGGGGCGGATCGGCTGATGCTCGCGCAGGAGATGGCGGTGCGCGACCTGGTGGCGCTCGGCCGCTTCCTCTTGCTGCCGGAAGACGATTTGACGCTGGCGACAATCCTCAAGGGCCCGCTGTTCGGCTTCTCGGAAGAGCAGCTGTTCCTGCTCGCTTACGATCGCGGCGCGGAGACGATGTGGCACCGGTTGCGCCGCTTCGCCAACGAAGATCCTGCGATGGGCGCGGCGTTCGAGCGGCTGCGCGGGCTGCTCGCGCGCGCCGATTTCGTGCCGCCGTTCGAGCTTTATGCCGAGATCCTCGGGGCGGGCGGCGGGCGCCGGGCGTTTCTCGAACGGCTGGGGTCCGAAGCTGCCGACCCGATCGAGGAGTTTCTCGCGCTGGCGCTTGCCTACGAGCGCGAGCACGTGCCCTCGCTGCAGGGCTTTCTGCGCTGGCTTGTCGCCGGCGACACCGAGGTCAGGCGCGATTTCGCCGAGCGCCAGCGCGACGAGGTCCGCATCCTGACGGTGCACGGCGCCAAGGGGTTGGAGGCGCCGGTCGTCTTTCTGCCCGACACGCTGCAACTGCCCGACCGCGGGTTGTCGCTCTTGTGGAGCCAGGGCGAGGGCTTGCCGCTGTGGCGCCCGCGCGGCGATCTCAACGCGCCGTTCTACCGCGCCGAGCGCGATGCACTGCGGCAGCGCCAGCTGCAGGAATACCGCCGGCTGCTCTATGTTGCGTTGACCCGGGCGCAGGACCGGCTTTATGTCTGTGGCTGGGAGACCCTGCGGCCGGCCCGCCAGGCTCCGACTTGGCACGCGCTGTGCCACGCCGGCTGGAGCGGTATCGCCGATCGCATCCCGTTCGATACCCGGCCGCTGATCGGCGCGTGCGACGGGTGGACCGGCGAGGCCTGGCGCCTGACCGGCGCGCAGACCGCGCCGCCGAGCCGCGATGCCGCGCTCGCCGAGGCGCGCCCGCTCGGGCCGGTGCCGGGCTGGGCATTGACCCCGCCGTTGCCCGAGCCGAGCCCGCCGCGGCCGCTGCTGCCGTCGCGGCCGAGCGGACCGGAACCCGCCACCCTGTCGCCGCTTGCCGCGGCGGGCCGCGACCGCTTCAAGCGCGGACTCCTGGTGCACCGGCTGTTGCAGGCGCTGCCCGAGCTGCCGATGCCCGATCGCGAAGCGGCGGCGCACCGCTTTCTTGCCCTGCCGGTGCATGGGCTCGACGCCGAAGAGCAGGCGGCGATTTGCGCCGAGACGCTGGTGGTGCTGAACGAGCCTTCGTTCGCCGCGCTGTGGGGACCCGACGCGCGGGCCGAGGTGCCGGTCGTCGGGCTGATCCCCGGGTCGAGCCCGGGGACCGAGCATGCCTTGTCCGGACAGATCGACCGGCTGGTCGTCACCGCGGAGTGCGTGCTGATCGTCGATTTCAAGACGGTGCGGCCGGCCCCCGCAACCGAGAGTTCGGTGCCGGCGCTCTACCTGCAGCAACTGGCGACCTACCGGGCGGCGCTCGGCCGGATCTATCCCGGCCGACGGATCGACTGCGCGCTGTTGTGGACCGACGGCCCGGTGTTGATGCCGATCAGCCCGGAACGGCTTGCCCGGCATCTGCCGGGACGGCTGTCGGTATGAGACGGGGCTCGCACGACCGGCGAAAGCCGCTGGCGGCGATCGCCGGTCGATCCGATAATCGTTCCACTCGATTGCATTCTCGCGAAAGAGGGCCGGCCCGATGAAATTGGCAATTATCATTTACCTGATGGTCGGGGTCGTGCTGCTGGTGGTCGGGTTCTTCGGGACCGGCGAATGCCGGCTCAAAAACACCGATCTGTTCAGCGACGCCGCTTTCATGCTGGTATGGCCGATCTACTTCACCGTCGACGTCATCATCGGGCCGCTGAAGGCTGCCGACTGGCTGCACATGCAGGCCTGCCAGGGCGGCATCCCGTTGCTTCGCTGATCAGCCGAGGCCGAATTCCGGGCCGGCGCCGCGGCGCAGCCGGCCGCCGAGTTCGGCGCCGAGAGCGACCGCATCGCCGGCTTCGCCCGCAATATGGCCGCGCCGCTCGGCGCTGCCGTCGGGCGTCAGCAGCAGCGCCTCGAGGCTGAGGCGACCCGCCGCGACCGTCGCCAGCCCGGCAATCGGCGTGCGGCACGACCCGTCGAGCGCCGCCAGCATGGCGCGCTCGGCGGCGACACAGGCAGCGCTCGCCGGATCGTCGAGCGGCGCGAGCAGCCGGTGCAGC
>DASYUS010000361.1:0-6267 GCA_036000945.1 Allostellaceae bacterium | reverse complement strand
AGGCGCGCCCGATCGCCACCCTGTCGATCGAGGCGCAGGAGCGGCATGAACGCATGGAGCGCACCTACCGCGACGAATAGGCCGCCACCGGAGAGACATGCCGGTATAGGAACGCGCTAACGAAACACTCGCCCGGGGTCGGCTACCGATCGGGTTCGCTCGGCGCTCCCGGCGGCGCGGCCCGATCAGTGCGCGACCGGCGGCCCCGCGTTGTGCTATTTATCATGCGACGGCAACAAGGCGGGGCGGAGATCATGGTGGCCGATACCGGGGGCGCCCCGCGCTCGGCGCGCTGGGCCGCCGAGCGCCGCCAGCCGGTGTGGATCGGGCTCTTGACCAATACCGCCCTGATCCTCGCGGCAGCCGGGCTCGGGACCGAGGTCCTTTACTTTGCCCGGGTGATCTCCGGCGCCAACGTCGCCGCGGCGGCGATCACCGTCGTCGCCCTGTCGGCGATCGTCGCGGCAGGCGCCGGCGCGGCGCGGTGGATGCATGCCGCAATGGCCGGCCGGGTCGACATCTTGAGCCAGGCGCTCGATGCCTCCCCGGACGCCCAGCTGATCCTGACGCCGGACGGCCGGATCGCCTATGCCAACACCGCCTTCCACGACCTCTTTCCGCAACCCGACGCACCCGCCCTGGCGCGTATCGCGGCGGCGCTCACCGGTCCCGAGTCGATCGCGGATTTCGAGCGGCTGCAGAGCCGCGCGGCCGCCGGGACCCGCGCGATCGCCGCGCTGCCGCTGCGTGATTCGCGCGGCGCCGCGGCGGGCTGGTTCAACATCGCGGTGAACCCGGTCGCCGGCCGGCCTGGCTACAGCTTTTGGAACATTCAGGACGTCACCGCGCGCCATGAGATGGAGGCGGTGATCCGCGACGAGCGCAACAAGCTCGTCGGCCTGCTCAACGACGCGCCGATCGGCTTCTATTCGGTGGACGGCGCCGGCCGCTTTCTGTTCGTCAGCCAGACCCTGGCCAAATGGCTCGGCTGCACGGCCGCCGAGATCGTCGGCAGCGATGCGCGCCTGCACGATTTTCTTGCCGCCTCACCGCCGCCCGGGACGTTGCCGTCCGATCCGTTCGACGGCCGCAGCGAGGGCGGGCAGCGCGGCGAGGTTGTGCTGAAGCGCCGCGACGGGCGCACCATCCACGCCTGGATCAGCCAAAGCGTCGTCGAAGAGGACGGCGAACTGCGCACCCGCTCGGTGGTGCGCGACCTCACCCCCGAGCGCGAATGGGAGAGCGCGCTCAAACTGTCGCGCGAACGTTTCCAACGTTTTTTCGCCAACGCGCCGGTCGGCATCGCGCTGATCGACCGCTTCTTCCGGCTGGAGGAAGCAAACCGGGCGCTCGGCGAGTTGTTCGGCGCCCAGCCGCACGATCTGATCGGCGAGCCCTTGATCGGGTTTGTCAACGAGGAGGATCGCCGGGAAATCGCGCTCGAGCTGGCCGCCGCGGCCGAGGGCACGGCGCCGCCCGGGCCGGTCGAGGTCCGCCTCAAGGGCCCGCGCGACCGGACCAGCGTCGTCTTCGTCAGCCGGCTCGACGGAGCCGAGAGCGGCGCCGGCGGCTTGATGCTGCATTTCATCGACGTGACCGAGCAGAAGAACCTCGAGGTGCAGTTCGCGCAGTCGCAGAAGATGCAGGCGGTCGGCCAGCTCGCCGGCGGCATCGCGCACGATTTCAACAACCTCTTGACCGCGATGATCGGGTTTTGTGACCTCTTGCTGATGCGGTTCCGGCCCGGCGACCCGTCCTTCGCCGACATCATGCAGGTCAAGCAGAACGCCAACCGCGCCGCGAACCTGGTGCGCCAGCTCTTGGCCTTCTCGCGTCAGCAGACGCTGCAGCCGCGCGTCATCGACATCACCGACGTGCTCGTCGAGCTGTCGCACCTGCTGCGCCGCCTGATCGGCGAGCGGATCGAGCTCAAGATGATCCACGGCCGCGACCTCGGCCTCGCCAAGGTCGATCAGGGCCAGCTCGAACAGGTGATCATCAACCTGGCGGTCAACGCCCGCGACGCGATGGCCGAAGGCGGGATTTTGACGATCCGCACCGCCAACGCCACCCAGGCGACGGCGTTGCGGCGCGGCCACGAGGTGATGCCGGCCGGCAACTACGTGCTGATCTCGGTCGCCGACACCGGGGTCGGCATTCCGGGGGAGAACCTGGCGCGCATCTTCGAGCCGTTTTTTTCGACAAAGGAGATCGGGTCCGGGACCGGGCTCGGCCTCTCGACGGTGTACGGCATCGTCAAGCAGACCGGCGGCTTCATCTTTGTCGACAGTGCGCCGGGACGCGGTGCGGTGTTCCAGATCTACCTGCCGCGCCACCAATCGGCCGACGGCCAGCCCTCCGTGCGGGCCGAGCCCCCCGAGGTGATCGAGGCGCCGGCAAATCGGGATCTGACCGGGATCGGCACGGTGATGCTGGTCGAGGACGAGGACCCCGTGCGCATCTTCGGGGCGCGGGCGCTACGCAACAAGGGCTACAAGGTGATCGAGGCGAAGAGCGGCGAGAGCGCGCTCGAGGCGATCCAGAATACCGGTGACAAGATCGACCTGTTGATCACCGACGTGGTGATGCCGCATATGGACGGGCCGGCCCTGGTCCGCCAGGTGCGTGAGTGTTACCCCGAGATGAAGGTCATCTTCATCTCCGGCTATACCGAAGACGCCTTCCGCCAGCGCCTCGACAGCGACAGCGAGATCCATTTCCTGCCCAAGCCCTTCAGCCTGAAGCAGCTCGCCAGCAAGGTAAAAGAGGTGATCACCGGCGAATTGGTGTGACGAGCGGGTCGACCCGACTCGCACCGTGATCTCTCGCTCGCCGTTTTCCGACCTGCAATGATGCCCTAGGAGCAGATTCCGGTCTCGTTGAATCGGGTCTTGCCCATGGCGTAATTCCGGAGAATCCGGCGTAAACAATTGGTTCCTGGCGAAGGCCGGGATCCATCCTGCCGCGTCTCGGGAGCGGAACCATGGATCCCGGCCTTCGCCGGGAACCTGTCTGGTGCAACATCAGCGGAATCTGCTCTTCAAAAAACGCCGTCGTTCCGGCCGCCAACAACCGCTCCTGCCCAACGATCCGACGATCGGCTGCCAGGCTGGCCGCGGCGAAGTTCGGCGTGAACAGCTGTCGCATCTGCGATTGGCGAACGTGGCGATTGCGCGGAACGGCCGTCTTCACCGATAATTGTATTCCACGGTAACAAAGCAACCGATCGGCGTAGCGCGAAGCATCTTGTTCTCGCGCCGGCGACGCTCCTCCGCCCGAGCGTCCCCGGTGCCGCGGGAGGAGAGGATGAGCTACAGCATCGGCACGACGATCACCAGCGGCGTCGTCCTCAGCGACGCGACGGCGCAGAACCCGACGACGGTCACCCTGACCGGGTATGTCGGCAACACCGGGTCGAGCCATAACGGCGACGCGATCTACGGCGTCGCCGGCACCGCGTGGACCGTCGCCAATTTCGGCACGATCGCCGGCAACACGGCGCTGGTCAGCGCCGGTATTCATCTCAAATCGGGCGGCCGCGTCAGCAACCAGCCGGGCGGATCGATCAGCGGCCACTACGCCGGCATCAACATCGAGGGCGCAGCCGGTACGGTGACCAATTCCGGCAACGTGTCCGGCAGCACGGTCTACATCAGCGGCGGGGTGCTTCTGTTCGCCGGCGGCAGCGTGACGAACGGCACCAGTGGCGCATCGGCAGCGCTGATCTCCGGTTCCGTTGTCGGGCTACAGATTGCCGGCAGCGCCGGGACGGTGGACAATTTCGGTACGATCACCGGCACCGGGAGCATCGGCACCGGTGTGGCTCTGCTCGCCGGCGGCAGCGTGACCAACGGCGCGACGGGTAGAATCCTCGGCATTTCATACGCAGCTTACGTCAGCGGCGGCGCCGGAACCGTTGCCAATCTCGGAACGATCAGTGGCAGCACCGGGCGCGGAATCTTCTTGAAATCGGGCGGCGAGGTCACCAATGGCGCAAGCGACGCGACCGACGCACTGATCTCCGGATATTTCACCGGTGTTCGGATCCTTGGCGGGGCCGACAGCGTTACCAATTCCGGCACCGTGACCAATTTTGCCACGATCCGCGGAACCGCCGTTGCCGGCAGCGGCGTCGCTCTATACGCGGTGGGCAGCGTGACAAACGGCGCGAGCGGCTCAACAGCTGCGCTGATCACGGGGTCCCAGTTCGGCGTCGGATCTGTCGCCGCCGTCAGCAGCATCGCGAATTTCGGCACGATCAGCGCGACCGGCAGCTCCGGCAAAGCGGTATATTTCTTGAACGGCGGCAGCGCCAGCAACGGCGCGATCGGTGCGTCGGCCGCTCTGATCGACGGCGGGTTGGACGGCGTGACCGTTGAGGGCAGCGCGGGCTTAGTCACTAATTTCGGCACGATCACGGGCGCGAATCGCTTCGGAGTGCTGCTCGATCACGGCGGCAGTGTGACCAACGGCGGCATCGGCTCGATCGCGGCGTCGATCAGGGGGAGCAGCGGGGGGATCGCGGTAGGCATCGCGGCCGGGACCATCGACAATTTTGGCGTGATCTCCGCCGGCGGAAGCGCCGGCGTCGGCATCGAGTTGGCCGCCGGCGGCGGCGTCAGCAACGGCCGAGACGGGCTGATTTCCGGCGTGGTCGGCGTTTCGATCAGCGGCGCCGCCGGAACGCTGACCAACGCCGGGCATATCGTCGGCAGCGGCGGCACCGCCGTCACCTTTGGGCTCTACGACGACCTGCTGATCCTCGACCCTACCGCCGCCTTCCAGGGGCTGGTCGATGGCGGCACCGGCAACAACACGTTGGACCTGCGCGCCGGCATCGCTGCCGGGACGCTCGTCGGGCTCGGCTCGGGCTTCGTCAATTTCGGCCACGTCCTCATCGATCCCGGTGCGAACTGGACGGTCAAGGTCGTGGCCGAGACCGGCGGCCAGATCATCGCCGGCAGCGGCGGTGCCAGCCGGCTGGTGTTCGAAACCGCCGGGACGGCCGACCTGTCGGGGGTCAGCGGCTTTCCGACGATCGACTTGTCCGATTTCGGCGCCAACGATGCCACCCTCGCCAACGGCAACTTCATCGGCCTCGCCACCCCGGTAATCGCCGTAAACGGCGGCGATTTCGGCAACACGATCGACGCCTCCGCGGTGACGGGGCCAAGCCGGGTCGTGCTCACGGGCGGCCTGCGGGCGGACACGCTGACCGGCGGCGCCGGCAACGACACGCTGAACGGGGGCAACGGCGACGACGTACTCACCGGCAACGGCGGCGTCGACACGCTGCAGGGCGGTGGCGGCGCCGACACGATGGCCGGCGGCGCCGGTAACGACATCTACTTTGTCGACAATGCCGCCGACGTGGTGAGCGAGGCGGCGGCCGCCGGCAGCGACACGGTCAAGACGACGCTCCTCAACTACACCCTCGCCGCCAACGTCGAGAACCTGACGTTTACCGGCTCCGGCAACTTCATCGGCACCGGCATCGGCCTCGACAACAGCATCATCGGCGGCGCCGGCAACGACACGCTGCGCGGCGGCAGCGGCGCCGACACACTGATCGGCCTTGCCGGCAATGACAGCTATTTTGTCGACAATGCCGGCGACGCGGTGACCGAAGCATCGGGCGGCGGCAGCGACACCATCAACACCTCGCTCTCGAGCTACACGCTCGGCGCCAATGTCGAGAAGCTGATTTTCATCGGCGCCGGCAATTTCGCCGGGACCGGCAACAGCCTCGCCAACACGATCACCGGCGGGGCCGGCGACGACACGCTGCGCGGCGGCAGCGGCGCCGACACGCTGATCGGCCTTGCCGGCAACGACACGTACTTTGTCGACAATGCCGGCGATGTGGTAACCGAGGCGTCGGGCGGCGGCAGCGACACGGTCAACACGACGCTGGCGGGCTATACGCTCGGCGCCAACGTCGAAAACCTGATTTTCATCGGCAGTGGCGGCTTCACCGGGATCGGCAACACCCTCGCCAACACGATCACCGGCGGCGCCGGCAACGACGTGCTCAATGGCGGGCAGGGCAACGACACGCTAATCGGCGGCGGCGGCAACGACACGCTCGACGGCGCCCTCGGCAACGACACGCTGACTGGCGGCGCGGGCAACGACTCCTACCGCTTCGATACGGCGCTCGGGGCGAGCAATGTCGATCACATCTTCGACTTCAATAGCGTCGCCGATCAGATCCTGCTGGACGATGCGGTGTTCACCGCCGCCGGCGCACCCGGCACCTTGGCGGGA
>DASYUS010000360.1:0-2661 GCA_036000945.1 Allostellaceae bacterium | reverse complement strand
CGGAAGGCGGCGATGTCGCGCGCCTGGCGTTCGAGATAACCGGCATAGCGGGCGTCGATTTCGAGCTGCTCGGCGATGTCAGGGGCGATGGCGCCGAGTTCGGGCCACACTGCGGCAAGCCTCGGCACGTCGATTCCGGGATGCGCTAAGAGCTCGGCGGCCGAGCGGGCGACCCCGTCGGCGTTGACCGCAAGGCCGTGGCGGCGCAACGCGGTCGGGCTGAGCCGCCGCGCGGCAACGAGACGACGGGCCGCATCGAGCGCTGCCAGCTTGCCGGCGAAGGCGCGGGCGCGCTCGACCCCGACCGCACCGATCGCGACGCCGAGCGGGGTCAGCCGCTGATCGGCATTGTCGGCGCGCAAGGTCAGCCGGTACTCGGCGCGCGAGGTGAACATGCGGTAGGGCTCGGCGGTGCCGCGCGTCACCAGATCGTCGACAAGGACGCCGATATAGGCGTCGGCCCGGTCGAGCACGAACGGCGCCGCGCCCGAGGCCGAGAGCGCCGCGTTGAGCCCGGCAACGAGGCCCTGCGCCGCCGCCTCCTCGTAGCCGGTCGTGCCGTTGATCTGGCCGGCGAGGTAGAGGCCGGGGACGCGCCGCGTCTCCAGCGTCGGGTAGAGCTCGCGCGGGTCGACGTAATCGTATTCGATCGCATAGCCGGGGCGTCGCATGACGGCACGTTCAAGGCCGGGGATCGTCGCCATGAAGGCGGCCTGCACGTCGCGCGGCAGCGAGGTCGAGACACCGTTCGGGTAGATCGTGTCGTCGTCGAGGCCCTCCGGCTCGAGGAAGATCTGGTGGTGCTCGCGCCCGGCGAAGCGCACCACCTTGTCCTCGATCGACGGGCAATAGCGCGGGCCGACACCGGTAATGTCGCCGGCGAAGAGCGGCGAGCGGCCGAGGTTGGCGCGGATGACGGCATGGGTGGCCGGCGTGGTCTCGGTGATGCCGCAGTTGATCTGTGGCGTCGCGATCCGCCGGGTCAGGAACGAGAACGGCACCGGCGGATCATCGCCCGGCTGGACCGCAAGGCCCTGCCAGTCGATTGTGTTGCCGTCGAGCCGCGGCGGCGTCCCTGTCTTCAATCGGCCGAGGACAAAGCCGCAGCGCTGCAGCGTCTGCGATAGGCCGAGCGACGGCGCCTCGCCGACCCGCCCGGCCGGAATCTTCTCCTGGCCGATATGAATGAGGCCGCCGAGAAACGTGCCGGTCGTCAGCACGATCCGGCCGGCGGCGATCTCGCTGCCGTCGCCGAGGACGAGGCCGCAGGCGCGGCCGGCGCAGTCGAGCCGCAGATCCTCGGCGGCGCCTTCGATGATCGCGAGGCCGGGGATTTCGGCGAGCAAGCCCGCCATGGCCTGGCGATACAGCTTACGGTCGGCCTGGGCGCGCGGGCCGCGCACCGCCGGCCCCTTGCTGCGGTTGAGCATGCGGAACTGGATGCCGGCGCGGTCGATCGCCCGGCCCATGACGCCGTCGAGCGCGTCGATCTCGCGCACCAGATGGCCCTTGGCCAGGCCGCCGATCGCCGGGTTGCATGACATCTCGCCGATCGTCGCCCGGCTGTGCGTCAACAGCGCCGTACGGGCGCCGAGCCGGGCCGCCGCCGCCGCCGCCTCGCAGCCGGCATGTCCGCCGCCGATCACAACGACGTCGTAAGAGCCGCTCGTCTCCTTCATGGCGGCGGAATGTAGGGAGGGGGGATCAGGCTGTCGAGGTTTCACGTGAAACAGGCGCCATCGTCGGCCCCTGGGCGTAAAGCTCGGGCGGCAAGAGCGGCGCGGTGCGGCCGCGGGCGTCGAGGTAGGATTGCCAGAAGAGGCACGCCGCCACCGAACGCCACGGCCGCCATCGGTCGCCGATTTCGCGCAATGTCTTCTCGGCCGGGCGCTCGCCGAGCCCGAGCGGTTCGACGACACCGAGCTGCAACCCGAGATCGGCCGCGGGCCAAACATCCGGCCGGCCGAGTGCGAAGATCAGGTAGATTTCCGCACTCCACCGCCCGATGCCCTTGAGGCCGATCAGCGTCGCCAGCGCACTCGCATCATCCGCGGCAGCGAGCGAGGCGAAATCCAGGCTGCCGCTCGCCACCGCCGCGGCCAGGCCCCGCCCGTACGCCATCTTCTGCCGACTGAAGCCGCAACTGCGCAGCGTCGCGTCGTCGAGCGCGAGGAACGGCTCGGGGGCCAGCGGCCGGCACAGTCCGACGAGCCGCCGGTGCATCGCCGCGGCGGCGTCGATCGACACTTGCTGCTCGAGGATGATGTGGAGCAGCGTCGGAAAGCCGTTGCGGCGGCGGCGAAAGCGCGGCGCCCCGGCACGCTCCAGGATGGCGCGGAACACGCTCTCGCCGGCAAGCGCCGCGATGCCATCCTCCAGCCCCTGCGGCGCGTAGATCATCGTCGTAGGGCGGAAAAACGAAGCGCATTCCGCCATGGGGGCGAGACGGTCGAGATGTTCGGCGGAATACGCGCTGCGCGCTCTTCCGCCCTACGGCGTTTCGACACTAGCCCCACAGCTTGGGCTCGGGCGGGTAGACCGTGCTGCCGTCGTAGCGCAGCCCGGGCACCCGGTCGGATGCGAGCAAGAGCGGGCCGTCGAGATCGACGAACTGGGCGCGCTGGGCGATCAGCAGCGCCGGCGCCATCGCCAGCGAGGTGC
>DASYUS010000359.1:0-3235 GCA_036000945.1 Allostellaceae bacterium | reverse complement strand
CGGCGTCAACCTCAAGGGCGCGTGCTTCTGCGCCCAGGCGGTGGCGCGGGCGATGGTCGCCGCCGAGCGCCCCGGCGGAATCATCAACCTGACATCGGGGGCGGCGTTTCGCGGCTCGCCGCGCGGCGTGCATTACTGCGCCAGCAAGGGCGGCGTTTTGTCGATGACCCGGCAGATGGCGTTGGAGCTGGCACCGCATCGCATCCGCGTCAATGCGATCGCGCCGGGCCTCACCGACACCGCCCAGCCGCGCTACGGCATGAGCGAAGAGGAACTCGCCGCCGGCGGCCGCGCGCTGCCGCTCGGCCGGGTCGCCGAGCCCGCCGAGATCGCCCGCGCCGCGGTGTTTCTCGCCTCCGACGATGCCGGCTTCATCACCGGCCAGTGCCTGCACGTCAACGGCGGCGGCTATTTCGGCTGAACCGCTGCGAAAAGGAGAGGCGAAGATGCTGAAGGGGCTGTGGGCCCGGATGTTCGGCGGCGACGCCGGAGAGGTCGAGGGCGAGGCAATCGAATACGAGGGGTATCGCGTCCGCCCAACCCCGTACCGGCGCGGGAGTGAGTTTCAGACCTGCGGCGTCATCGAAAAAGAGATCGGCGGCGAGGTCAAACAGCACCGCTTCGTCCGCGCCGAGATGCACCCGAGCCGCGAGGCGGCGATCGAGTTTTCGCTGGCCAAGGCGCGGCAGATCATCGACGAACAGGGCGAACGCATGTTCCGCTGATCACCCGCCGACCTGACCGATCAGCCCGGCCCAGCGGTCGAGGATCGGCAGGATCTCGTCGGCCTTGCCGGCGGGGAGGCGCGCGGTGACCCGGGCGACGCCGAGGTCGCGGTAGCGCTTCAGCACATCGGCGTCTTCGGGCGCGCCGCCGATCGTCACCGGCAGCGAGCGCGGGTCGCGGCCGGCCTCTTCCGCCATCCGCTTGAGGCGCGGCATGTAGTCTTCCGGGCTGCCCGACCCCTGGGTGGCGCCCTGCGGCAGGAGCCCGTCGCCGTAGCGGATGGCGCGTCGCGCGGCGTGGCGGAAGGCGCCGCCGACGATGATCGGCGGGTGCGGCCGCTGCACCGGCTTGGGGCGGCAGATCATCGGCGGGAAATCGACGATCTCGCCATGGTATTCGGCGACGTCCTCGGTCCAGATCGCCTTCATTGCCTCGACCTGCTCGCGCATCTTCTGCGCGCGGGTGGCGTAGACGGTGCCGTGGTCTTCCATCTCCTCGGCGTTCCAGCCGACGCCGATGCCGAGGATGACGCGCCCGCCCGACACCTGGTCGAGCGAGGCGACGAGCTTGGCGGTCTGGATCGTGTCGCGCTGGATGACAAGGCAGATCGCGGTGGCGAGCTTGAGCCGCGTGGTGGCGACCGCGGCCGCGGTCAGCGTGACGAACGGGTCCATCACGTCGTAGTACTGCCGGGTCAGCTCCATCGCGCCGGGCAGCGTGAAGCGGCGCGTCACCGGGATGTGCGAATGCTCGGCGACCCACAGCGAGTCGAACCCGCGCTCCTCGAGCGCTGTCGCCAGCGCAGCCGGTGCGATCGAGTATTCGGTGAAGAAGATCGACGCCCCGAATTGCATGACGCCTCCCGAGTGAGTCTATTTGATGCCTCGACCGCCAAACCCCGCCGATCGCTGCCTCACTTACATCGTCATCCCGGCGAAGGCCGGGATCCACCGGGCAGCAGTACGAGCGGCGGAAATGTGGATCCCGGCCTTCGCCGGGATGACGATGAGGGTAGGGCGCGAGAGCGGCAAAACCTCCGAACCGCATCGTCGGCCGCTCACAGCGGGCGCCAGCCTCTGGCGTCGCCTGCCGCGGACAGGTTGTAGCCGATCGCGCTTTCGACCTCGATCGTCTTCTGTACCGCCGGGCGCGCCATCATCTGCCGGTAATGCGCGGCGAGGCCCGGGAACGGGGCGAGATCGGGCTTTACCGTGTCGACATAGCGCCACCACAGGCGGAACAGGTGGATGTCGGCGATCGAATAGCGCTCGACCGTCCACTCGCGCCCGCCGAGCCGCCGCTCGGCGATCTCGAAAACCTCGCGCCAGCGTTCCGGGCCGATCCGCCGGGCCGGGTGGATCGTCGAGGCGATGAACGACATCCACGAGATGACCCGCGCCTCGGCCTCGGTGTCGCTCTGCTGCGGCAGCAGGCCCGCTTCGGGATAGGTCCGCGCCAGATACCACAGCGTCGCCGCCACCTCGGTCAGCGGCCGCCCGTCGATCACCAAGGTCGGCACCTTCGCCTCCGGATTGATCGCGAGGTATTCGGGCGCATGGTGCGCGTTTTCGGAGAGCGAGGTCAGCTTCGCCTCGAACGGCACGCCGACCTCGTAGAGCGCGATATGCGTCGCCATCGCGCTCGATCCGGGCGAGAAATACAAGGTCAGCATATTCGTTTCCCTATCGATGTGGCGGCTCGCTGTTTTTGCTGTTATTTGCAGCGAATCTACAGCTAAGCACCGCCCTCGGCATCCCGCATCGCGACCATTTTCCCGATCGATATACCAGGCAAAAGCGGCAAAATTACCGCCGTGATCCGATCCGAGATCGAGGACGAGCCCGGATCACCGCCCGTCTGCCCGAAGCTCGGCGGCCGACCGGTATTGCAGCTGAGCGTGAGGGGAGATGAGTAAACCGTCACCGTAATCCCGTCACCGCAATCCCTTTGATCCTGCTCCGTTCGATCGCCGATATCGCGGCATCAGTCGAAGCGAGCCGTAGAAACGCTGGCGGCATAAATACTGTCGCCGTAATCGCAATATAGGCAAACCGTCACCATAGCTGCACGGTTTAAGGTTTATTTTAAGTTATATCTTTTGATTTCGGCGTATAATAATATTATTAGTGAAATAATCGGCTTCTGTTCCGAATATAAAAACGATAATATTATTGTTAAGTGGATTTTCATCCGTAAGTAATCTATAAATCCAAATTTGTGCTAAATAACCACCTAAAAACACAGGGGAGCTCAATAGCCAAATTGTTTGGCCTTTGGTGGTGTTCCATCCATGCGTTTTTCGTAATAATATGGCAAGCCAAACAACTGCTACTGTTATTACGGCCAAAGCGAGAATCAATACGTAAACTAGTGGACCAACTGTCTCCATAGCATCATCGAGTTGCGGTGACGGTTTACTTTATTGTCGGCTGATCGCCGCTGCGGTGGCACGCGCCCTTGTGGCCGCCTCGCGCGCCATCTCGGCGCAGAGGCCGGTGTAGGCGGTCGG
>DASYUS010000358.1:0-2168 GCA_036000945.1 Allostellaceae bacterium | reverse complement strand
CTCGATTTCGCGGTGATCGGCGCGGTTACCGAAACGGGCCGCCTCGTGCTGCGCAGGCACGGCGCCGTCGCCGCCGAGATCCCCATCGGCCCGCTGGTCGGCGAGGCGCCGCTCTACGAGCGCCCCTGGGTGCGCCGAGCGCCGGAGCCGGAAATCGACCCCACCGCTCTCCCCACCCGCGATCCGTTCGACTGCCTGAAGCGTCTCCTCGCCTCTCCCGACCTCGCCTCGAAGCGCTGGATCTGGGAGCAGTACGACCACCTCGTCCAGGGCAACACGGTAAAGCGGCCGGGCGGCGACGCCGCCGTGATCCGCATCGGCGAGGGACCGAAGGCGCTGGCACTCGCCACCGACGCGACGCCGCGCTATTGCCGCGCCGATCCGGTGCGCGGCGGCGTGCAGGCCGTCGCCGAGAGCTGGCGCAACCTCGTTGCGGTCGGCGCGCAGCCGCTGGCGCTGACCGACAACATGAATTTCGGCAACCCGGAAAAGCCCGAGATCATGGGCGAGTTCGCCGGCGTCATCGAGGGCATGCGCGCCGCTTGTCTCGCGCTCGACTACCCGGTCGTCTCCGGCAACGTCTCGCTCTACAACGAGACGAGCGGCAGCGCGATCCTACCGACCCCGGTCATCGGCGGCGTCGGGCTCATTGCCGACGCGCGGCTCGCCGTCGATCTCGCACTGAAGCGCGACGGCGACGCGCTGATCCTCGTCGGCAAGACCGCCGGCCATCTCGGCGCCTCGCTCTACTTGCGCGAGATCGAGGGGCGCGAGGCCGGCCCGCCGCCGCCCGTCGATCTCGCCGCCGAGCGGCGCAACGGCGATTTCGTGCGTCGCTTGATCGAGCGAGGGCTTGTCGCCGCCTGCCACGATGTCTCGGATGGCGGCCTCCTCGTCGCCCTCGCCGAGATGGCGATGGCCGGCAACCGCGGGACTACGCTGGATAACCCCCACCCCAACCCTCCCCCGCAAACGGGGGAGGGGGCAACAGACGCGGTGCAACCCCCTCCCCCGCCAGCGGGGGAGGGAGGGGTGGGGGTCATGCCGCCGCACGCCTGGCTTTTCGGCGAGGATCAGGCGCGCTACCTCATCGAGACCGCCGACCCGGCGGCGTTACTGCGCGAGGCGGCGGCGCTCCGCGTCCCGGCCCGGCGCATCGGCACCGTCGGCGGCGGCGCGTTGACACTCCCCGGCGCCGGTGCCATATCGGTCGCGGAATTGAAAGCCGCGAACGAGGCTTGGCTGCCGGGCTATATGGCGCAAGGCTAGGGGATCGACCGATGGCGATGGACGCGGCGACGATCGAGCGGCTGATCAAGGAGAGCCTGCCCGACGCCGAGATCTCGATCGAGGATTTGCGCGGCGACGGCGACCATTATGCCGCCCATGTCGTTTCCGGTGCCTTCCGCGGCAAGAGCCGGGTGCAGCAGCACCAGCTGGTGTATCAGGCGCTGCGCGGCCGGATGGGAAACGAACTGCATGCGCTGGCGCTGCAAACCAGCGCCCCCGAGGATTGACCGACAACCTTCACCCGAGGACCCAGACGATGGACATCACCGTACAGGACCGCATCCGCCAGCAGATCAACGAGGCGCCGGTCGTTCTCTTCATGAAAGGCACGCCGGTCTTTCCGCAATGCGGCTTCTCGGCCGCCGTCGTGCAGATCCTCAGCCATCTCGGGGTCAAGTTCAAAGGCGTCGACGTGCTGGCCGACGGCTCGGTGCGCCAGGGCATCAAGGAGTTCTCGAGCTGGCCGACGATCCCGCAGCTCTACGTCAAGGGCGAGTTCGTCGGCGGCTGCGACATCGTCCGCGAGATGTTCGAAACCGGCGAATTGCAGCAGCTGCTCGAAGAAAAGGGCGTGCCGGTCCGGGCATAGCCTCGCGCTGCAGCCCGTCCGATCGGTGGCCAAGCGCCGGGCCGATCAGCTCCTCGTCGAGCGCGGGCTGGTCGAAAGCCGGGCAAAGGCCCAGGCACTGATCCTCGCCGGCCTGGTTTCTACCGATGGGCGGCGCATCGACAAGCCGGGCGTCGCGCTGGCCGAGGAGATCCCGCTCGCGGTCGCCGGCCGCGATCATCCCTGGGTGTCGCGCGGCGGGGTCAAGCTCGCTTTCGCCCTCGACCATTTCGCAATCCCCGTCGCCGGCGCGATCGCGCTCGACATCGGC
>DASYUS010000357.1:0-4007 GCA_036000945.1 Allostellaceae bacterium | reverse complement strand
CTGCCGAACTCGGTGCCGTCGGTGCCGCAGACAATGCGGTCGGCGCCGTAGAGGCTCACCGCCGCCTCGATCGCCCGCGGGCCGAACGAGTTGCAATCGACATAAACCCCGGCCTTCCGGAAGCGCGACGACGGCAGCTCCTCGTCGGGCGTGTCGAGCAAGCAGCGGTGGTCCATGCGCTCGACCTCGTAGGGAATATTGCCGCCCAGATTGTGCACGACGACCGTCACGTCGGGGTAGGGCGCGAGAATGTCGGTGAGCGAGAGCGTCACCATCACCGAAGAGAGGCTCGCCTGCATGTCGAGCGTACCGTTGCGGCGGCGGGCATTGTCGGTGTCGCCGCCGACCTTCGGGAACGCGTCGCCCGGCCGCGGACCGTGGTGGATGAACAGCACCGCACGGCGCCGGTTCGCCGCTTCGAGCAGCGGCCGCATCGTCTCGGCGTCCTTGCGGGTGAGAAAATAGTTGCCCGGGATTTGCGCGCCGATCATGCCGGGCAGTCCGAGCGCCCGCTCGAGCTCGGCGGCGGCAGCCGACATATCGACCAGCGGCAGCGCGGCGAAGGCGGCGAAGCGGCCGGGATGCTTGCGACAAATCACCGAGAACCCGTCATTGACCTTGCGGCACAGCGGCCCGGCCACGTCGAGCGGCTGCGCCTCGACCCAGTTGAACGAGCCGAGCAATGACAAGACGCTCGTCTCGACCCCCTGGCGGTCCATCCGGGCGAGATGGAAATCGACGTCGTCGAACGCCCGGGTGAGCGGCTCTTCGGCCATCCGCGATTTCACCACCTCGGCGCCGTCGTCGTTGCGCAGGATGCGCGGCTCCCGGGTGCGGGCGCGCAACGCGTCGGCGACTTCCGCCGGCCGCCAATGAGCATGCATGTCGATCATCATGGCTTTTTCCTCTATGGCTGCTTGTCAGCTTAACTCCAAGACCGCCGGCGGCAAAGCGCGACGACGGTCAAAAACCGCTCGGCACTCAAAGCGCCTTGCACGATCCGTCGCACTCGTCGGGGAAGAGGCTCATGCCGCAGGCGCAGGCGCCGCGATGCCCGACGATTCCGGTGTGCGCCGTGGCTGCCGGTTGCGCGGACAGCCGCTCCTGCCGCAACTCTTCCAGGCGGGCGCGAATTGCTTCGAAATCGTCGGCTGCTCGGGGCCGGGCCATCAAATCCTCCGCGCTCCCACTAGCATGCGCCAGCACCGCTCGCCAATCGGCTAAATTCGGCCTCGGCTGCTGCCAAGCGGGGAATAGTGGCCGGCCGGCAAAATCACCCGCCATCGCGCCCCTTTTTTCCCCGGCGAAACCGGGGCATTCTCACCGATGGAAGAGTACCGCTCCCGGTGGGGCGCGCGGGCTTCAAACCCGTTGGAGGGCGCGCAGGCGTCTTCGGTAGGTTCGACTCCTGCCTCTTCCGCCGCGCTCCCCGGGCCGATGAAAAAGCAAGCGCCGGGTAGAGCGTTTGTCGCCGCCGCGCCAGATTGTCACCATGTCTGGAGTGGAGAGATGTCATGTTGAACCCTGAGCAATGCTGGACGGCGCTGGCGAGCCGCGGCGCGGCGAGCGACGGCGCCTTTGTTTACGCCGTGCGCACGACCGGGGTCTATTGCCGGCCGGGCTGCGCCTCGCGCCTGCCGCGGCGCGAGAATGTGGCGTTTTATGCCGATCCGGCGGCGGCCGAGGCGGCCGGCTTCCGCCCGTGCAAGCGCTGCCGGCCGAACGAGGCCTCGGCCGGCGAACGGCACGTCACCGCGATCGGCCGGGCATGCGCCCTGATCCGCGCCCGCGACACGCTGCCGAGCCTTGCCGAACTGGCCGATGCGGCGGGCATCAGCCGCTTTCATTTTCACCGCCTGTTCAAGCAGATCACCGGCGCGACGCCGCGCGAATGGGGCAAGGCGCATCGCCTCGATCGCTTCGCCGCGCGGCTCGAGGCGGGGGAGCCGGTCGCCGAGGCGGTCTATGCCGCCGGGTTCGGCGCCAGCTCGCGGGCCTATGAGGCGGCACCGAACGGGCTCGGCATGACGCCGGGGGCCCGGCGTCATGGCGGGCGCGGCGAGACGATCCGCTTTACCACGGTGCGGACCGCGCTCGGCTGGGCGCTGGTGGCGGCAACGAAGCGCGGCATCTGCATGACCGCGCTCGGCGACGAGCGCGGCCCCTTGGAAGCCGAACTGCGCCGGCGCTTCCCCGCCGCGCTGATCTGGCCGGCCGATGCCGAGTTGACCGGCTGGGCCGAGCAGATCGTCCGCTTCGTCACCCGACCCGACGGACAGCCCGACCTGCCGCTCGACATTCGCGGCACCGCGTTCCAGGCGCAGGTGTGGCGCGCCCTGCAGAAGATCCCGCCAGGGCAGACCGCGACCTACCGCGAGATCGCCGCCGCGCTCGGCCGGCCGCAGGCGGTCCGCGCCGTGGCGCAAGCCTGCGCCGGCAACAAGCTGGCGATGCTGGTGCCCTGCCACCGGGTCGTGCGCAGCGACGGCGCGCTGGCCGGCTATCGCTGGGGGATCGAGCGCAAGCGGGCGCTGCTCGCGCGCGAGCGCGAAGCAGCGGCGGCGACGGCGGCGGCCGAGTGAAGCTGCCTTCAGCCAGCGACTGGCCGGGGTTGCTCGCGCGGCTCGACGAGCGCGGCCACGCGGTGTGGCCCGGGCTCCTCGACCCCGCCGAGTGCCGTGCGCTGGCGGCGCTATATGACGACGATGCGGCGTTCCGCTCGCGCGTCGTCATGGCGCGCCACAATTTCGGGAGCGGAGAATACAAATATTTGCGCTACCCGTTGCCGCCGGCCGTCGCTGCGCTGCGCGAGGCGCTTTATCCGGCGCTGGCGCCGCTCGCCAACCGCTGGCACGAGCGACTGCGCCTCGAGCCGCACTTCCCGGCGACGCTGGCGGCTTATCTCGCCCGCTGCCACGCCGCCGGCCAGCAGCGGCCGACGCCGCTGATCCTCAAATACGAGGCCGGCGACTACAACTGCCTGCACCAGGACCTTTATGGCGAACACGTCTTCCCGGTGCAGGCGACGGTGCTGCTGAGCCAGCCGGGGCGCGACTTCGCCGGCGGCGAGTTCATGCTCGTCGAGCAGCGCCCGCGGATGCAGTCGAAGGGCCAGGTGGTGCCGCTCGGCCAGGGTGACGCGGTGATCTTCGCGGTCAACCATCGCCCGCTTGCCGGCACCCGCGGCTTCTACCGCACGGCGATGCGGCACGGCGTCAGCCCGCTGCATTCCGGCCGGCGCTTCACGCTCGGCATCATCTTCCACGACGCGGCGTGAGGCGCGCCGCGAGCGTGTTAAGCTCTACAGATGGCCTCCGATGTCGTCGATCTGAGGGATTTCTACCGCGGCGCGCTCGGCCAGGTGGCGCGGCGCATGATCCGCCGCGCGATCCAGCGGGTATGGCCCGATCTGCATGGCATGCGGATCGTCGGCATCGGTTACGCGACACCGTTCCTGTCGGCGCTGATGCCCGGCAGCGAGCGGACCATCGCGCTGATGCCGGCCTCGCTCGGGGTGCTGCGCTGGCCGGCGGAGGGCCGCAACCTTGTCACCCTCGCCGACGAGGGCGAACTGCCATTTGCCGATTACTCGATTGACCGGGTGCTGCTGGTCCACGCGCTGGAGACCAGCGACGAGGCCCGCGCGATGCTCAAGGAGATCTGGCGCGTCTTGGCCGGCAGCGGCCGGCTGTTGATCGTCGCGCCGAACCGGCGCGGGATCTGGGCGCGGCTCGACCGCACCCCGTTCGGCTCCGGCCGTCCGTATACGATGTCGCAGCTCTCGCAATTGCTGCGCGACGAGCAGTTCACCCCGGTCGCGTCGGACAGCGCGCTGTTCATCCCGCCGGCGCGCAGCCGGATGATGCTGCGCGCCGCCGCCGCCTGGGAGCGGATCGGCCGACGCTGGTTCCCGACCTTCGCCGGGGTGCTGATGGTCGAGGCGACCAAGCAGATCTATGCCAAGCCTGCCGCGGCGCGGGCGCCCCGCCGCCGGCTCGTCTACGCGC
>DASYUS010000356.1:0-3456 GCA_036000945.1 Allostellaceae bacterium | reverse complement strand
CCGAACGTGCCCCTGACTGCGAACGGCAGATCGCGGTCGATGAACTCCTCGATCGCCTCGGGTGTCGTCAGATGCCGGTCGCGCGCCGCCAGCAGTGCGTCGCGGATTTTCGCCCGCACCGCGCCGTGCTTGAGCGGTGCTGCCAGCGAGCCCCGAGTGCCCCAGAACCGCACCGGGATGACCGGCGCCGGCTGGCTACCCGCCACGGCGCGACCTGCCGAGTTGCACGGTGCTCCCCCCTTCCGCCCACGCCGGAGTATCATCGGCCCGCCCGTGCAGCGCAAGCAGCCGGATAGTGCATTGCACTTGCGGTTTCATGACGGTGCGATCCTCCTGGTGTCCGTCGCCGCGCCGGCTTGACGACGCAAACCGGCGGATTATTACTGCAATGAGAGTATGAAGAATTTACTTGAAATCCGTCCGCTCGCCGGGGCGATCGGCGCCGAGATAAGGGGCATCGACCTATCGCGCGCGCTGGACGACGACGACACGATCGCCGCGCTGCGCCGGGCCTGGCTCGACCACCTCGTGATCTTTCTGCGCGGCCAGGATCTGCCGCCCGAGCGGCTCTTGGCTTTCGCCCGCCGCTTCGGCCGACCGGTCGAATACCCGTTCGTCAACGGCATCGAAGGCTTTCCCGAGATCACCCCGGTCGTCAAGCTGGAGCACGAGCGGGTCAATTTCGGTGGCCTGTGGCACAGCGACACGAGCTACCTCGACAGCCCGCCGATGGGGACGATGTTGATCGCCCGCGAGGTGCCGCCCTATGGCGGCGACACGCTCTTCGCCAACATGTACCTGGCCTACGAGGCGCTGTCGCCGGGTCTCCAGCGCCTGCTCGACGGCCTCGTCGCGGTCAATTCCTCGGCCAAGGCCGACGTCACCAAGACGCGCGAGGACCGCATGCGCGACGGCGCCCGCGCCGAGGCGCACCCTGAATACGAGGCCCTGCATCCGGTCGTGCGCACCCACCCGGAGACCGGCCGCAAGGCGCTCTATATCAACGGCGGGCACACCCTTCGCTTCAACGACATGACCGAGGCGGAAAGCAGGCCACTGCTCGACTTTCTCCTTGCCCACCTGGTGCGGCCCGAATTCACCTGCCGCTTCCGCTGGGAAGCCGGGTCGCTGGCGTTCTGGGACAATCGCTGCGCCCAGCACAACCCGATCAACGACTATCACGGCTTCCGCCGCGTCATGCACCGCGTCACCCTCGCTGGCGACCGCCCGCGGTAGCGCATTGATCCTGGTCGGTGGGTCGAGCGCAGCGGCACCCGCCGCGACGGTGCGACGATGATGGGCTTCGCGTTGCTCAGCCCATCCTTGCCCTTACGTGCGATCTGCGGAAACTCGTGTTGTCTTGCGCCCCTTCTTCTCGGCAATGCCGGAAGTGCCTTCGCGGCGGGCGAGTTCGGCGGCGATGTCGGCCGGGGTGAGGCCGGTAGCGGCCCACAGCAAGAGGAGATGATAGAGGAGGTCGGCGCTCTCGCCGGTCAGTGCGGCACGGTCGCCCTTGACCCCTTCGATGACCGCCTCGACCGCCTCCTCGCCGAGCTTCTGCGCGATCTTCGCGGTGCCGCGGGCGAACAGCTTGGCGGTGTAGGAGGTCGCCGGGTCGGCGCCGCGGCGCTCCTCGATGACCCGCCACAGCCGTTCCAGCGCGTCACCGAGAGCGTCCGCCATCTCTCAGAGCCGCACCGGCACGCCGCTGGCAGCGAGGTGCGCCTTCGCCTCGCCGATGCGGAACGTGCCGAAGTGGAAGATCGAGGCGGCGAGCACCGCCGTCGCATGGCCGTCGCGGATGCCCTCGACCAGATGGTCGAGCGTGCCGACCCCGCCCGAGGCGATCACCGGGACGCGCACCGCATCGGCGACGGCGCGGGTCAGCGGGATGTCGAAGCCGGACTTGGTGCCGTCGCGGTCCATCGAGGTGAGAAGGATCTCGCCGGCGCCGTAATCGGTGAGGCGGCAGGCCCAATCGACCGCATCGAGCCCGGTCGGCCGGCGCCCGCCATGGGTGAAGACGTCCCACTTGCCGGCTGAAGTGGCCTTCGCATCGATCGCCGCGACGATGCACTGGCTGCCGAATTTCTCGGCCGCCTCGCGGACGAATTCGGGGCGCGCCACCGCGGCCGTGTTGATCGATACCTTGTCGGCGCCAGCCAGCAGCAATTTGCGGATGTCGTCGACCGTGCGCACCCCGCCGCCGACGGTCAGCGGCATGAAGCATTGCTCGGCGGTGCGGCGCACGACGTCGTAGAGCGTGTCGCGCCCCTCGTGGCTCGCCGTGATGTCGAGAAAACACAATTCGTCGGCGCCCTCGCGGTCGTAGACCCGGGCCTGCTCGACCGGGTCGCCGGCGTCGGCGAGGTCGACGAAGTTGACGCCCTTGACGACCCGCCCGTCCTTGACGTCGAGGCACGGGATGACGCGCATCTTCAGCATTGCGCTGCCCCATCGGCCGCCAGACTGAGCGCCGCCGCCGGGTCGAGGCGGCCGTCATAGAGGGCGCGGCCGCAGATCGCGCCGGCGATACCGTCGCCGGCGCGGGCGGCGAGCGCGGCGATGTCGGCAAGCCCGGCGATGCCGCCCGAGGCGATGACCGGCAGGCCGGCTGTGCGGGCGAAGTCGGCGACGGCAACGGCATCGACGCCGGTCAGCGCGCCGTCGCGGGCGATGTCGGTGTAGACGATCGCCGCGACCCCGGCATCGGCAAAGCGCTGCGCCAGTTCGACGGCGGCGATCCCGGTCGTCTCGCCCCAGCCTTCGACCGCGACGCAGCCGTCGCGCGCGTCGATGCCGACGGCGATGCGGCCGGGATGTCTGGCGGCCGCGCGGCGCACCAGCGCGGGGTCGCGCAATGCGATCGTGCCGAGCACGATGCGGTCGATGCCGAGACCGAGCCAGTGATCGATCGCCGCGGCATCGCGGATGCCGCCGCCGAGCTGGATCTTGAGGTCGACCGAGCGGCGGATCGCCTTCACTGGCTTGCCGTTGACCGAGCGTCCGGCAAAGGCGCCGTCGAGATCGACGACGTGCAGCCAGGCAAACCCGGTCTCAGCAAAATGGCGGGCCTGGGCGGCGGGGTCGGTGTTGAACACGGTGGCGCTCGCCATCACGCCGCGCACCAGCCGCACGCAGGCGCCGCCCTTCAGGTCGATGGCGGGGTACAGGATCATGCCGAGGGCTCGTCGATGCGCTTGTAGTAATAATGCCCGGGGACGACGCGGCCCTCGACCTGGGCGTAGCAGGGGTGCGTGCCCCAGCGCCGGTAGCCGAGGCTTTCATAGAGCCCGATCGCGGCCCGCTGGGTGTCGCGCAGGTCGAGGTTGAGGACGACGAGCCCGAGCTCGCGGGCCTGGCGCTCCAGCTCGCCGACGACGCCGCGGGCGATGCCGCGGCTGCGCGCCCAGGGCGCGACGAAGAGGCCCGTGATCGTCCCGGCGAAGGCCTGCG
>DASYUS010000355.1:0-4257 GCA_036000945.1 Allostellaceae bacterium | reverse complement strand
CCTGCACCGTACGCTGCCCAGGGCCGGGCGTGTCGACGACGTAGAGCCGCTTCTCGTTGGGCGAAAAGGCCAGGCCGTTCGGCCGCTGCTGCTGGGCCTGATCGACGACGATAGTCATCGCACCAGTACGGCCATCGATGCGGTAGACCCGGAACGGCAAGTCCTGCGGCGCGGTGTGGCCGAGATAGTTCCCGCGGGTGCCGGCGCCGTTGTCGCTGAACCAGATCGAGCCGTCCGATTTGACGACGACATCGTTGGGGCCGGTGAGCCGCTTCCCTTCGAAGCTGTCGGCCAACACGGTGATCGTGCCGTCATATTCGGTGCGCGTGAGGCGTTGCGCGTCCATCTCGCAGGTGACAAGCCGGCCCTGCCGGTCGCGGGTGTTGCCGTTGGCGTAGTTGGAGGGGCGGCGGAAGACGCTGACCGTCCCCGTCTCCTCCTCCCATTTCATGATGCGGTCGTTGGGAATGTCGCTCCACAGGAGGTATCGCCCGTCGCCGAACCACACCGGCCCCTCCGTGAAGCGGCAGCCGCCGGCGATGCGCTCGATCGCGGCGTTGCCTAGCACATGACGGGCAAACCGCGGGTCGAGCACCTTGATGTCGGGATCGGGATAGCGGATCGGCACCGACCCCGATTCGAAACGATCGTTGGCCATTTCTTCCCCACTCCTCGTCATTCCGGGGCGCGGCTAAAAGGCCGCGAACCCGGAACCCATGAACACAGGCCTCTGGAATATGGGTTCCGGGTTCGCCGCAGCGCGGCGCCCCGGAATGACAGTTTAAGATTACGAATTCGGGCCGCGCTCCATCGACACCGGCTGCCAGCGTCCGAGACCGCTACCGGCGAGCACCGCGGGGTTGACGCACGACAAGGGCCATTTGCCGCTGAGCACCAGCGACAATTCGAGGCCGACCCGGCGCCGGCGCGCCGGGTCGAAGCGCGATGTCGCCGAGGCGACATGCGCGGTCAGGATCACGTTGTTCATCCGGAGCAGCGGGTTGTTGCCGCCGGGCGGCTCCTGTTCGAGCACATCGAGCCCGGCGGCGGCGATCTGGCCTTCATCGAGCGCCTTGATCAGCGCCGCCTCGTCAGTCGTCGGCCCACGCCCGGTGCTGACGTAGATCGCGGTCGGCTTCATCTGGGCGAAATGCTCCTCGCGGATCATCCGCTGGGCGCTGGCGGTTGCCGGCGAGTGCATCGAGATGATATCGGCGCGCGCCAGCAGCTCGGGCAGGCTGACCGGCTCCACCCCGCGCTCGGTCATCACCATCTCCTCGATGAACGGGTCGTAGGCGATGATGTGCAGACCAAACGGCTTCGCCCGCTCGGCGACCGCGCGGGCGACGTGGCCGAAGGCGATGAGGCCGAGGGTCAGCCCCCGGAGCCGCGGGATCTTCAACAGCGCCGGCCGCCCTTCGGCCCACCGACCCTCGCGGACCATGCGGTCCTGCTCGACGAGGCGGCCGTGCGTCGCCAGGATCAGCCGCATCGCATGGTCGGCGACCTCCTCGATAAAGGTGTCGGGACAGTTGGTGACCGGGATGCCCTTGTCGGTCGCGGCGTCGACCGCGACGGTGTCGACCCCGACGCTGCCGAGCGAGATGACCTTGCAGCGCTGCAGCCCCTCGATCATCCGCCGGGTGATCGGCCTTCCCTTGGCGTAGAGCGCGTCGGCATCCTTCGCCGCAGCGACGAACTCGTCCTCCGAGCCGGCTGGGATCTCGTAGATCTCGGCGTCGATCGCCGCCAGCGCCTCCATTTCATAGCCGTAGCCGCCGCCGGCGACGGTGAAACTGGCGCCCGCCGGCGTTGCGATCCTGAATTTGGCCAAGCTTCCCTCCATGCGCGAAATCGCTGGGCGGATCAGACCGTTGCCGGCCCGGGTTGTCAATCGCCGGCGCCGCGTCTGGCCCGCCCGGCCATTGCCGTTGCACGCGAGACATGCTGACGCAAGGGATGGGCTGCCGGGACAGCTCATCTACTACAAATTGATGTAGCCCCTGAATTTTTGTGCTATGATCAAAAAATCGGCAACCGGGGGTGCCGATCTTCGAAGGGGGAAACGATGGACGCAATGGCTCTTATCAAAACGTGGATCGGCGGCCTCACCGATATCGGCTTGATGCTGCTGGCGCTGGCGATCGTCGCCGCGCTTCTGGTCGGTGGAACCCTGCCGTTCTTTGGCGGCGTCGTCGGCAACATCATCGCTCTGGTGAACGATCTCGGGAAAAACGGCCTGGTCGGGCTGATCGCCGTCGCCATCATCCTGTGGCTCTTCTCGAAGCGGTCGCTCGTCTGATCGGCTGCCGGGGGTGGGGTACGCGCCCCACCCCGCACCGCCATGACAAATTTTCTGACGCAGTTGCGCTCGCTCGGTTGGGCCGTCGTTGAGGCGGCGTTTCTACTGATCGTGCTGTGCGTCCTGCTGAACATCATTCTCGGCAACGAGTCCGGCTCGTTCATCTCGGGCGTCGCGCAGAACGCAACGGAGTTTCTCCAACGCCTGCCGCCCGGCATTTTTCTCGGCATCGTCCTGATCGCGGTGATCTACAGCCTCGTCAAATCGCGGCTGCAGCGATAACTTGACGGGCTGATCAGAGCCTTCAACGGCCGGCGATTCGTCAAGCCCGATCGACCAAAGCCCAACCTGATCATCCGCCCGTCCGCGTTATCTGCACAGATGCAGTAGGTTACGCGCTCAACCGAACAACATGTTGGGGACGATCGCCATTCAGTTGAGAATCGGCTGCCGTTGACCCGGCAGCGAGGCGAGGGGACGAGAACGGCTTTGGGGGAGGCCGGCTCGACTTGGCGCCTTTGGGGGAAGGCCCACCCCCGCCTCGCTCTTTCCCACCGTCCCCCGGAACGCGCCGGGTTGCTTTCACCACGGCGAACGCCTGTGTAGGTTTGTTCCGACAGGGGCGGGGTGGTGATGCTGGATCTGATCTTGAAGGGCGGCCGGGTCATCGATCCGGCTCATGGCCGCGACGGAACTGCCGATCTCGGGTTTGGCAACGGCAGGGTCGCGGCCTTCGGCATCGATCTACCGCTCCGCGGGACGCAAACCGTCGATGCGCGCGGCCTCATCATCGTCCCCGGCCTCATAGACCTGCACACCCACGTCTATTGGGGCGGGACCTCGCTCGGGGTCGACGCCGCCCAAGTCGCAGAGCGCAGCGGTACAACGACCTTTGTCGATGCCGGCAGCGCCGGCCCCGGTAATTTTCACGGCTTTCGCCGCCATGTCATCGAGCCGTCGCCGCTGCGCATCCTGCCGTTTCTCAACGTGTCCTTTCCCGGCATCTTCGCGGTTTCCACCGCAGTCAATGTCGGCGAGGCGAGCGATCTGCGACTGATCGACCCGCGCGAATGCGTCCGCGTCATCAACGCCAATCGCGATCTCATTGTCGGGGTCAAGGTGCGCGTTGGAAAAGGCGCCGGCGGCAATTCCGGGATCGCCCCGCTCGACATGGCGATCGAGGTCGCCGAAGAGGTCGGGCTGCCGGTGATGGCCCATCTCGACAATCCGCCGCCGTCGCGCCTCGACGTGCTGTCGCGGCTGCGCCGGGGCGATGTGATCACCCATTGCTTTCGGCCGTTTCCCAATGCGCCGGTGCGGGCCGACGGGCAGGTCCGCGAGGAGGTGGTGGAGGCGCGCCGGCGTGGCGTCATCTTCGACATCGGCCACGGCGGCGGCTCGTTCGGCTTCCGCAGCGCCGAGCAAATGCTGGAAGCCGGGTTCCCGCCCGACGTCATCAGCAGCGATGTGCATGCCCTCAGCATCAACGGCCCGGCCTTCGATCAGCTCGTGACGATGTCGAAATTCCTCGCGCTCGGGGTCAATCTCGGCACGGTGATCGCGGCCGGCACCGCCGCTCCGGCGGCAGCGCTCGGGCGGCGCGATCTCGGCCATCTCGCCGTCGGCGCGGTTGGCGACGCCACGATTCTCGACATCGAAGAGGGCAATTTCGAGCATCGCGACGTGCTCGGCGAGACCCGCCGCGCCCGCCAACGTCTCGCGCTGCACGGCTTGGTCGTGGCCGGGCATCTGTGGCCCCCGCCGCAGCAATGAGCCTTCCTGCCGCGCCAGCCGTCGCGATGCTTCGATTCCCCGCCCTCGTGCGCTACCATTGAGCAATGTCGCGTAGTCTGCACCACGGCATCGGCACGACGGGGCGCGACCCGGGCGCAAGCGCCGCCTTGCGGCACGCCGAGTTGGCGTCCCCGCTGAGCCTGGAGCAGAATGAGCGGTTG
>DASYUS010000354.1:0-2783 GCA_036000945.1 Allostellaceae bacterium | reverse complement strand
ACCGGGCTCTCGGTATAGCTCGCGGTCTTCTCGATGCCGTGATCCATGAAGCGCACGTCGAGCGGCTGGCCGGGCTGCCAGATGCGCGCGACGCCGCGGTATTCCGGGTGCAGCGCGCGCAGGTGCAGCGTCGCCCGGTCGAGCGGTACGCCGGCATCGGCGACCCGCTCGCAGACTTGGCTGAACAGCGCGTCGTTGTCGGAAAGGAAACGCCCCTCGCGGATCAACCAATCGGTCAGCCGGCCGGCTTCGCCCTCGGGCAACGCGGTGCCGCCGGTCACGATTGCTGCGACTTGTCGAGCACCTCTTGCGGGGTCATCGACACGATCTCGGCATAGCTCGGCACGAAATGCCCACCCTCGATCAGCTGGACGAATTCCGGCCGGATCTCGCGCGCCACCTCTTCGCGGATGCGGCGGTGCTCGTCGATGTCGCGCCATTCGCCGATCAGGTAGAAATGGTCGGGGTCGGCGGCGTCGCGGCACAAGACGCCGTCCTTGACCTGGGCCGCCGAGCGGTGGAACGGGTTGTTGTCGCCGTAGTCAAACTTGTTGAAGAGGGCGATGAACTCGTCGCCGCGGCCCGCTTTCACGCGAAAATCGTAGACGTGGAAATAATTTCCCTTTGTCGCCAATGGTACCAGAGCCATGGTCCGCTCCTCGTGCCTGTCGTGCAGAAACCGGCGGCGGCAAGACCGCGCGCATCACGCCCGAATGTGGGGTGCACGGCCGTGGCAGACAATCGGCCGGGCGCGAGGCGCGGACGCGCCGTCGGCGCTGCAATTGCGCTTCATCGGCACTCCCGCGCCAGTGGGAGCCCGGGAGGCGCTCCGGTCGCTGACCCTCGCTGCCCCGGCCCCGCGTTCGCGGGCATGATGAGTTTTGCCGAGCGCTCAGGTTTTGCGCAAATGGTCGCCGAAGCCCTTCGCCTCGACAAAGACGCGCGCGACATCGGGATGGGCGGTCTTGATGGTCCGCTCGATAGAGGCGACTGCTGCCTCGACCGCCGCCGCCGGGATCGCGTCGTCGAAATCGAGGCTGAGCGCGGCGAGGATTTCCTGCGGGCCGAAATGCATCGTCAAGACCTCGTTGATGCCGACGACGCCCGGCGTCGCCGCGGCGATCCGCTCGATGCCCTGGCGCACCTCGGGAAAGGCCGCCTCGCCGGTAAGGAGGCTCTGGCTTTCGTAGCCGAGGAAGAACGCCGTCGCCGCCAGCACCAGCGCGATGCCGAGCGAGGCGACGCCGTCGAGGGCGGGGATGGCGAGGAGATCGGCGAGGGCGATGCCGACAAGCGCCAGGGAGAGGCCGATCAGCGCCGCTGAATCCTCGAACAGCACGGCAAAGACGGTCGGGTCCTTGCTGCGCCGCACCGCGGCAAGCCAGCCGAGGGCTCCGCGCTGCTCGCGGAACTCGCGATAGGCGATGGTCCATGAGCCGATCTCGAAAAGGATCGACAGGCCGAGCACGACATAGTTGACGACGACGTTGCGGACCGGCTCGGGGTCGCTCAGCTTTTCGATGCCCTGGATCAGCGCGACGACGGCGCCGAGCCCGAAGATCATCACGGCGACGACAAACACCCAGAAATAGAGCTGCAGCCCGTAGCCGAACGGGTGGGTCGCATCGGCCGGCCGGCCGGCGCGCTTGAGGCCATAGAGCAGCAGCAATTGATTGCCGGAATCGACCGTCGAGTGGATCGCCTCGCTGAACATCGCGGCGCTGCCGGTCAGCGCCGCCGCGACGAACTTCGCCGCCGCGATCGCCAGATTGCCGGCGAGCGCGGCGAAAATGACCCGGAACGACGGGGCGTGCAGCCCGTGCCGCCCCGGCGATTCGGCAAGGGCGGCAGAACCCGCGGGCGTCTCGGTCAGGGCGTGACCATCCGGCGCAGTTCCTCGACGACCTCGGGGTTGGCGAGCGTCGAGACGTCGCCGGCGTCCTGGCCGCTCGAGATTGCCGCCAGCACCCGGCGCATGATCTTGCCCGAACGGGTCTTCGGCATGTCGGGGACGATCCAGACATGCGCCGGCCGGGCGATCGGGCTGATCTCGGTAACGATGGCGTCGGAGATCCGCTTGTGCAGCTCGGGGCTCGCGTGCTGGCCGGTCTTCAGCGCGACATAGAGATCGGGCACCCGGCCCTTGATCTCGTCGGCGACCGGCACCACCGCCGCCTCGACGACCTCGGGAACGGTCAGCGCCGCCGACTCGATCTCCTTGGTACCGAGGCGGTGGCCGGCGACGTTGATCACGTCGTCGATGCGGCCGAGGATCCGGTAATAGCCGTCGGCCGCTTCCATCGCCCCGTCGCCGGCCATATAGGGCCAGTCGCGCCAATCGGTGCTGCTGCGATCCTTGCAATAGCGCGCGTAGTACTGACTGACGAAGCGGTCGGGGTCGCCCCAGATCGTCTGGAAGATGCCGGGCCAGGGGTTCTGGATGCAGATGTTGCCGGCGCGGTTGGCCCCTTTCGGGATCTCGTTGCCGTCGTCGTCGTAGATCACCGGGTGGATGCCCGGCACCGCCGGGCCGGCGCTGCCCGGCTTCATCGGGCTCATGCCGGGGACGGTGCTGCACAGAAAGCCGCCGGTCTCGGTCTGCCACCAGGTATCGACGATCACCGCCTCGCCCTTACCGACGACGCTGTGATACCAGCGCCAGACCTCGGGTTCGATCGGCTCGCCGACGGTCGTCATGTGCTTGAAGCGGTAATTGTAGTTCGCCGGCTCGTCGGGGCCGGCCCGGCGGTGCCGGGCATCCACCCGGTGATCTACGACGACGA
>DASYUS010000353.1:0-6467 GCA_036000945.1 Allostellaceae bacterium | reverse complement strand
CGCCTTGACGCGGCGCGATCTGCGGGTCGCGTAACACAGTATAGCGCTCGGGGACGAACAGATCGGTCACCGAATAGCGGTCGCTGCCGGTGCCGCGCAGGCCGACGACACGCCAGATGTCGGTCATCGTCGCCCGGTTCTTCGGGAACAGCAAGGTGCGCAGGATCTCACCGCCGTCGCTGCGGCATATCGGGGCGCCGTCGGGGCCGCACATCACGACGTGGGCGCCGAGCCAGGTCGCGTGGTGGCTGCCGCTGGCGAAATTCCAGGCGCCGGTGAGGCGGAACCCGCCGGGGACGATTTTGAGCTCGGCCGGCCCGACCGGACCCCAGGCGACAATGCCGTCCGGCGGCCCGAAAATCTCCGCCGCGATGTCGGAATCGAGAAAGGCGGCCGCCATCGAGCAGCCGTTCGCCTGCTCGACGCACCAGCCGGTGCTGGCGTCATGGCTGGCGATCTCCTCGACCACCCGCGTGTAGCTCATCGGGTCGAGTTCGGCGCCGCCGAGCGTGCGCGGCTGCAACAGGCGGAACAGCCCGTTATCGATCAGCGCCGACACGATCGGCGCCGGCAATTCGCGGTTGCGTTCGATCTCGTCTGCGGCTGCGGCGAGACGAGGCCCGAGCGCGCGGGCGCGCGCGACGTAATCGGGGCCGTCGTGCAAAACCTCGCCCATCGCTCAACCTCCTGACGGCGCGTCGTCGCGCCACACCGCTCATCCAACCGATTGCGGCGCAACTTGCCCTTGATCTGGATCAAAGGCGGCGTCCGAGCGTTGATAGACGCCTGAGAAACTCAACGCTCACTCGATCGGCCGGGGGCCGGGTGTTGATCGGGTGGCGCGGTGAGTATGCTTGGGCGCGGTTGCCGTTGAGGCTACCTTCTGCCACGTGTCAGCGGGTCGCCGGTTCGGGGGGTGTTGACGGGGGTATGCGGCGGCGGCGATGGCGTCTGGTCATAGCACTAGCGGTGGCGTGCTCATCGGCGCCATTGGCCTTTGCCGATCTGCGCTACGAGACGACGATCGCCGGCGCCGACGATTCCGACCTGGCCGACCTGCTCGACAAGATTTCCGAGCTGAAGACCCTGGAGGACCGCCGTCCGGCCTCCGAGGAAGCGCTGCGCCGCCGAGCCGATGCCGATCTTCTGCGGTTGACCGACGCGGCGCACAGCCTCGGCTATTGGGACGCGCAATTCGCCTACCGGCTCGATGTCGCCGCCGACCCGGTCAAGGTCGAGGTGACGGCGACGCCGGGGCCGCTTTACCATGTGGCGACGATCGAGGTGCTCGGGCCGGACGGGAAGCCGCTCGCCGTCCCGCGCGAGGCGGCCACGCCGCCGCTCTTAAAGCCGGGCGACCCGGCGCGCACCGCCCCGGTCATCGCCGAAGAGAACGCGCTTCTCGCCGCGCTCGGCCATGGCGGCCACCCGTTTGCCAAGGCGGCCGACCGGCGGGTGGTGGTCGACCACGAGGCGCATTCGATGGCGATCACCTATTCGCTGCAACCCGGTCCACCGATGCGGTTCGACGGCGTGACGATCACCGGGCTGCAGCGCCTCGACCCCCTCTATGTCGAGCGCCGGGTTCGCTGGCGGCAGGGCGAGGCCTTTGACAACCGCAAGGTCGACGAAACGCGCAACGCGCTGCTGGCGGCCGGGCTGTTCAGCACGCTGAAAATCACCCCGGTTGTCGACCCCCTCGACCCGGGGCGCGTCAAAATGCAGATCGAGGCGACCGAGCGGCCGCATCGCACGATCGGCGCCGGGCTCGGCTACAACACCAGCGAGGGGGCGGCAGCGCGGGTCTTCTGGGAAAACCGCAACCTGTTCGGCAATGCGGAGTACCTGAAGCTGTCGCTGGCCGGCGGGCAGCAGCAGAATGCCGCCGCGGCGAATTTCCGGCTCCCGGATTTTCTCGCGACCGATCAGGATTTTCTCGCGCTCGCCGAAATCGCCGACGAGACGCCGGTGGCCTACCACAGCCGGCGCGCGCGGGTGACGATGGGGCTGGAGCGGCGGTTCGATCGTTATTTGACCGGCGGGGTGTCGCTCTCCGTCGAGCGGGCAAACGTCGTCCAGGAGGCGAATGTCAGCACGATCACGGCGAGCCAGCGCACCCAGCATTACGCGCTCGTCGGAGTGCCGCTCTATCTGAAGCTGGACAAGAGCGATGATCTGCTGAACCCGACCCGCGGCTATCGCGCGCAGGCGAGCCTCGTGCCGTACCAGAGCTTTTCCGGGCCGAACCTCAGCTTCGTTTCGGGGCGGGTTGCCGGCAGCGCCTACCGGCGGCTCGGCGACAGCGACCGCTATGTCCTCGCCGGAGCCGCCGCGCTGTCGTCGGTGGTGGGCGCATCGCTGACGGCGCTGCCGGCCGACAAGCGCCTCTACGCCGGCGGCGGCGGCTCGGTGCGCGCCTACGGCTACCAGATGGCCGGGCCGCTCGACATCAACGACAATCCGATCGGCGGCAAATCGACCCTGGATGTCAGCCTCGAATTGCGCATCAAGATCACCGAGACGATCGGCATCGTACCGTTTGTCGATGCCGGCAGCTTCTACGAGAAGAGTCTGCCGCAGCTCGGTCACCGGCTCTTATGGGGTCCCGGCATCGGGCTGCGCTACTATACGCCGTTCGGGCCGGTGCGCCTCGACGTCGCCACACCGGGGCTGCGCCGGCGCGGCGATTCGCCGATCCAGTTTTATATCAGCCTCGGCCAGGCGTTCTGATGCGCCCGGTCCTCACGCGGCTGCGGCGATTGGCGGGGGCACTCGCCGTGCTGCTCCTGCTGCTCATCGGTGCGTTCGAGGTGCTGCAGACCTCATGGGGACGCGAATGGCTGAGCGGCGTCATCGCCGAGGCGGCGAGCGCCCCAGGCTTTTCGCTGACCATAGCCGGCCTCGACGGCACGATTCCCTTCACCATGCGCGCCGAGCGCATCGAGGTTGGGGACGAGCGCGGCGTGTGGCTGGTGCTGCAGCGCGCCGATATCACCCTCTCCGCGACGGCGCTTTTCGCCGGACGTGTCGATATCCGGAACCTGACCGTTGCGGCAATCGAGGTGCAGCGACCGCCGCAGGCTACCGCGCCGGCTGGCCCTGCCGAGTCGATTTTCGAGCGCCTCAGATTGCCCAGTTTGCCGGTCGATGTCGCGGTCCAACGGTTCGCGGTTGAGCGCCTGGCCCTGGGCGCTGGTGTTCTCGGCGAGCCGGTCGAAGCGACGCTTGCTGGCGCGGCGGTGTTGAGCGGCGAGTCGGCGCGTCTAATACTCGATCTGCATCGCACCGACGGCCAGCCGGGACGCATCGATCTGCGGGCCGGTCTGAGCGGCACCCCGCCGGTCCTCGGTGTCCGCCTCACCGCCGAAGAGCCGGGCGGCCTCCTGCTCGCACGCCTGTTGCACCGCGACGACCGACCGCCGCTTGTCGCGTCGTTCGCCGGCGAGGGGCCGCTCGCGCAATGGCACGGCAAGCTGGAAGCGTCTGCCGGATCGCTGGCCCGCGTCGATTTCGACGTATTGCTCGCCGGCGGCCGGGACACCGTGGTCACGATCGGCGGCGTCGCTGCGGTGGCGCAGCTGCTGCCGCAAGGCGTGGCGACGGCCGTCGGCGACCGCGTCCCGCTGCACCTTCGGGCAAGCTTCGCGGCGAGCGGTGCGGTCTCGCTCGACGCGCTGTCGGTCGAGACGGCAGCGGCAACCTTGATCGGCATGGCTGCGTTCGGCGGCCCCGACCGCTCGCTGCGGGCCGAAGCGCACGCGAATTCGCCCGATCTCGCACCGCTGGCCGGGCTCGTCGGGCTGCCGGTCGAGGGGGCCGCCCGTTTGTCCGCCACCGTGTCGGGGAGCGAGGTTCGACCCGCGCTCGCGATCGACGCATCGGCCAATGCGGTGCGGCTCGGCGCCTCCGGCGCACAGCATGCCGAAGCGCGCCTGACGGCGAGCCTGAACGACAATCGCGACAATCCCAAATCGCAAATCGAGATGGCGGCACAGGGGCGGGTGCAAGGGGTGATCATTCCCGACGACCTTGGCGTGCCGTCCGACCTCGGCCGCGATATCGACTGGTCGCTGGCGGCGAATGCCGCGCTCGACGGCAGTACCGTCGCGGTTTCGCGCCTCGGTGCGCAGGGCGCCGGTCTCGATATCGCCGGCTCGGGCCGTTTGGCGCCGGCAAGCGGTGTCGGCAACGGGAATTTGCACGTTGCGGTGGCGGATCTGCGGCCACTGAGCGCCGCGCTCGGCCACCGGGTCGATGGCACTCTGGCGCTCGACGCCGCCCTGTCGCAACAGGCCGGCGGCCAGCCCTCGGTCACGCTCAACGGCGCGCTGGCAAGATTGCGTACGGGCATCCCGGCGGCCGACGCGCTCTTGGGGCAGGCCGTGTCGATCGCCGCCGCGGCCGGACGCGATGCCGGGAACCTCTGGGTTGTCGATCGCTTGGCGATCTCCGGCACCGGGGCGAGCGTCAGCGGCAGCGGCCGCTTCGATCCGGCGACGCAGCAGCTTGCCGCCACGATCGAGGCTGAGGTGCCGAGCTTGCAACCGCTCTCCGCAGCCATCGGCGGGGCGATAGCCGGTCGCGTCACCGGGCGGCTCAGCGCCGACGGCACGCTCGACCATCTGCAGGCGACGGTGCAGATCGACGGCAGCGACCTCGGCGCCGGGAGCGCTAAGCTCGACCACCTCCGGCTCAAAGCCGAGATGCCGGACAGCGCGGTCGCGAAGGGCATGCTCGATGGCGACTTCCGCCGCGGCGATCTGGCTGGAACGCTGAGGCTCGACGCCGATGCCGGCAATCGCGATGCGTTGCTGGTCCCGCGGTTTCGCCTTGCCGCGGCAGACGGGGTCGTCGACGGCAGTTTTCGGATCGACCGCGCCACCCTCCTGACGCGGGGCACGCTGAGCGGCCGGGTGCCCGACCTCACGCGCTGGTCGCGGCTGACGGGGATCAGTCTCGGCGGCGCCATCGCCTTCAAGGCTGCGCTGGAAGGAGGAGCCGGGCAGAACCTCGACATGACCCTGACCGGGGACCGGCTGTCATGGAGCACCGGTGCCGCCCGCCTCGGGCTCGGCCGTCTCGCCGCGTCGGCGCGCCTGACCGATCTGCTGGGAACCCCGGCCGGCAAGGCGCAGGCGACGGTGACTGGCCTCACGATCCCGTCGGGCAGCCTCGACCAAGCGAATTTGTCGCTCGCCAGTACGCAGCCCGGGCGTTTCACCTTTACCGCCGACGCCAAGGGCCGATTTGTCGACCCTGTCAGTCTCGCGATCGGCGGCGAGTATGCGCCGGGGCCGCGCCGCGCCGGGACGGAGCTGCGCATCGCCCGCCTTGCCGGTTCTTTCGGCAAGGACCGGTTTAGCCTTACCGCGCCGCTGACGCTGGCGCAGCGCGGCGATGATTTGTCGCTGTCCAATCTGGCGCTGGCGCTGGGCTCCGGGCAGATAACGGGGAATGCTGAGCTGCGCGGCACCGCGCTGTCGGCGCGCCTCGCGGCGCGGAACCTGCCGGTGGCGCCCGTCGCGCGGCTGGCCGGCTACCCCGGCGCCGGCGGTACGGTGACGCTCGACGCCAATCTCGCCGGCACGACGGCCGCGCCGCGCGGCCATGCCACGCTCTCCGGGCGGGGGCTGAGCGTTGCGCTGCCGAACCAGCGTCTGCCGTCGCTTGCCGTCGACGCGACTGGCGACTGGAACGGGCGCGAGCTCGACGTCAAGGGCCGGCTCGGCGGGCTCAAGGGGGAGGCGCTGAGCTTCAGCGGCACCATGCCGGTGGTGCTGACCGCGCGCCCGCTTTCCATAACGATGCCCGCCTCGGGCCGCCTGGCGCTGCGCCTGCAAGGTGCCGGCGACCTCGCCAACATCGCCGATCTGTTGCCGCTCGGCGAAGACCGGCTGGCGGGGCCTTTCACGTTCGATGCCGGAGTGACCGGCTCGCTCGCCGCCCCGGCCGCAACCGGCCACCTGACGATCGCCGGAGGTCGCTACGAGAGTTTCGCGACCGGCGCGGTATTGACCAATTTGGAGGTCGATCTGGCCGGCGACCGCGATCGCTTCACCGTACGCAAACTCACCGCCGCAGATACCGCCGGCGGCACGTTCAGCGCGCGCGGCAGCATCGTGCTGGGCGGCAGCGCCGGGCCGAGCGCAGACGTCGTCGCGACGCTGACGAGCTTTCGCGTCGCTTCGCGCGACGAGGCAGTCGTCACCGCGAGCGGTGAGGTAACGGTCGGCGGCAGTTTGGCGGCGCCCAAGGTCAGCGGCCGGGTGACGGTTGATCGGGCGGATTGCCGCATCCCCGACAGCCTGCCGCCGAGCGTGACGCGCCTTGCGGTCGTCCATCGCAACCGCGCGGGCGACAAGGCGCGGCCCGTTTCGCCGCGCCACGATGCACCCGCTCTGCCGGCATCCCTCGATATCCGGATCGCCCTGCCGGGGCGCGTCTTCGTCCGCGGTCATGGGCTCGAC
>DASYUS010000352.1:0-5265 GCA_036000945.1 Allostellaceae bacterium | reverse complement strand
GTGAAATCGAGAGGATTGCGGAGATGCCGGAGCCGCTGCCCGCCCTCAACCTGATCGCCGAACCGGGCCGGCGGCGCGCGACGCTCGACATGGCGCGCGAGATCGAGCGGCGCGGCTTTGCCGGGATCTCGGTATCGAGCTCCTTTGCCAACATGGCGCAGTGCACCGGACTGGCGCTCGCCACCGAGCGCATCACCTTCGCCACCGCGATCGCGCCGATCTACGCGCAGACCGTCGAGGAATTCGCCCACACGGCAGCCTACATCCACGAGGTTTCCGGCGGCCGCTTTCAGTTCGGCATCGGCGTCGCCCACGCCCCGAGCCATGTCCGCATGGGCGTCACGCCCGGCAAGCCATTGGGCGACATCCGCGCCTTCGTCGCCCGCTACAAATCCTACGACGACATCGGCGGGCTGGCGCCGATCGTTCTCGCGACGCTGCGCCGGCGGATGATCGCGCTCGCCGGCGAGATCGCCGACGGCCTCGTATTCTCCGGCGGCAGCCGGTCGACAATGGCCGCCTCGCTCGCCGCCCTTCCCGCCGCGAGGCGCGACGACACCGGCTTTTTCATCGGCAACCGGATCCGCACCTGCATCAGCGCCAACATCGCCGAAGCGAAAGCGGTGCTGCGCCGGACGATGAGCCATTACGGCCTCCTGCCGTATTACCGCAACTATTGGAAGGAGTGCGGCTACGCCGAGGAGATGGCGGCGATCGAGCAGGCCATCGCCGAAGGGCGCAGCGACGACATCCCGCGCTACCTGACCGACCGCTGGCTCGCCGATACGACGCTGTTCGGCCCGCCGGACAAGATCCGCGACGGCGTCGAAGCCTGGCGGGACGCCGGCGTCCGGACCCCGGTGCTCGTGCCGCTCTCCGCCGACGGCGACCAGATGACCGCGCTCCGCCACGTAATCGACGCTTTCGCCTAGTCCTCTCACGCCGTCATCCCGGCGCAGGCCGGGATCCACGTTTCCGGCGCCTCCGCTGTTTCGGGATGGATCCCGGCCTGGGCCGGGATGACGGATTTGGTGGTGAATTTGGCGACAGTCAAAAAGCCAAACCGGAGGCGTGAAATTGGAACAAATTACATAAAATGTGACGATATAATTTTAGTTACTGCATTTCTTTCCGTATAGTTTTCTTCATTACTTCACCGCCGCGATCGCGATACCATCGGCATGCTGCAATGACAGGAGGGCGGCATGGCGGAGGGGCTGGATCGGTTGCGGCGTTTCCTCGGCGATTTGACGCGGCTGTGCGACGCCGGCGAGGGCGAGATCCGCGCGCATGGCGCGGCGTCGCTGCGCGCCCTGGTCGCGGCCGATGACTGGCTCCCCCCTGAATTCGCCGAGCCGGACCCGGCGCAGTACCGCCAGTACCTCCTCTATTGCGACCCGCTGGAGCGGTTTTCGGTGGTCAGCTTTGTCTGGGGTCCCGGCCAGAAGACGCCGGTACACGACCACACCGTCTGGGGCCTCATCGGCATGCTGCGCGGCGCGGAAATCTCGCGCAACTATGCGATCGACGCCTCAGGTCGCCTGACCGCTGCCGGCGACGAGCGCCTCGTCCCGGGTGCGGTCACCGCGGTGTCGCCGCAGATCGGCGACATCCACAGCGTGGAGAACGCGCTCGCCGACCGCCCCTCGATCAGCATCCACGCCTACGGCGCCAATATCGGCGCGGTCGCGCGACACGTGTTTATGCCGGAAAGCGGCGCGGCAAAACCGTTCGTCTCGGGCTACACCAACCGGATGCTGCCCAATCTGTGGGACCGCTCGGCCGAGATGCGGGCTCATCTCGGTATTTGAGTATCGAATGTCATTCCGGGGCGCGGCTGTAAGCCGCGAACCCGGAACCCATGAACACAGGCCTCTGGGAAATGGATTCCGGGTTCGGCCCTTCGGGCCGCCCCGGAATGACAGCGCAGGGCTACACTGCCGGCCGGCTGCGGATCGCGTCGGGGATCTTGCGCGGCAGGAACCGGCCGTCGCTCGGCGCGGCGAGGAGATTGCCGCCCTCGACGACGACCTTGCCGCGCAGAATGGTGAGGCTCGGCCAGGCCGCGACCTCGTGGCCTTCCCACGGCGTGTAGTCGGTCTCGTGCAGGTCCTCCTTGCGGATGACCCGTGAGGCGCGCGGGTCGAGCAGCACGATGTCGGCGTCCGAGCCGACCGCCAGCGCGCCCTTCTTCGGGTACAGCCCCATGATCTTCGCCGCGTTGCTCGACACCAGCCCGACAAAGTCGGCCAGGCTGTAGCCGCGGTTCTTCACCATGTGCGTGTACATCAGCGCGACGCGCGGCTCGACCCCGGAATTGCCGCCGGTCATATCGTCGATGCGGGCGCCCTGCAGCTTGACCTTCAAGGGGCAGCAGACCTCGTCGGTGGCGATCGCTTGGATCGCGCCGTGATCGGTCGCCGCCCACAGCGCCTTGTGGTCCTCGGCATATTTGAGCGACGGGTAGGTGTGGAACATCTGCCCGCCCGGCCGCTTGTAGTCCTCGGCGGTGTAAAGCAGGTACTGGTGCAAGGTCTCGCCGTAGATCGGAAAACCCCGCGCCCGGGAGGCGCCGATCGCCGCCACCCCGGCCGCCGCCGAGACATGCACCATGTACAAGGCCGCCCCCTCGACGTTCTCGGCCAGCCGGATCACCCGGTTGAACGACAGATCCTCGGAGAGTGTGTTGTGCACCTCGGCCATGTTCTCGAAGCCGGTGCGGTCTTCCCGGATCAGCTTCTCGTACATGTGCATGACGATGTCGTTGTCTTCCGAATGGATCGTCGCGAGGCCGCCGGCCTTCGCCATGATTTTCAAGACCTCCCAGATGTCGCCGAACTTGACCATGCGCCCCTGGTTCAACGGCCGGATGTCGGTGGTGAAGATTTTGACCGTCGCATGCCCGGCCTGTACCGCCTCGGGCAGGGCGTCGAGCAGCGCCGGAGTCTGCGTGCCGCGGAGCATCAGGTGAAAGCCGTAATCGGTATAGCAATTGCCGGCAAACTCCCGCATTCGCGCCTCGATCGATTGCTGCAGCGGCACATCGGGCGGGCTCAGCGCGAAATCCAAGAGCGTCGTCGTTCCGCCATAGAGCGCGGCACGGCTCACCTGGTCGGGCCCGGCGCTGAACAATTCCTCGTTCGAAGGGCCGCCGACGATCGGCATCCCGCAATGAATGTGCGGGTCGATTCCGCCGGGCATGACGATCTGCCCCGCGGCATCGACCACCCGCGCCGCACCGACCGCGGCGAGGCTGCCGGGCGCGCCGATCGCGACGATCTTGCCGCCCGCGACGCCGATATCGGCCGCCTCGGTCGAAGCCGGCATCACCGCGGTGCCGCCGCTGACGATCAGATCGAACATGGTGTCCTCCCCTCTTCTCGGCCGAGGACCAAAGCTTGCGCCGGCTCGTGGCGGTTGGCAACGCGTACCAGCGATGGCAAACCAGAGGTTGAACGCGCAATTTCTCGCGACCTGATCTATCTCGCCGACATCGGGCAGATTGCGCGCTCCGATTGAGCAGGGCCGATCGGCCGGCGGCGCGGCTGGCTGACCTGGGCAGAGGAACAGCTTCCGGCAACGATGTGTTTTCCACTGCAGAGGTTACAAACCACGCTGGTGAGCTTGCCCTCTCATGTCAGAGCCGCCCAGTGAACGGCAAACCGGTATACGGCAGGCCGGTATAAAGGAGCACGCCGGGGCGCGGGTTGGCTCCGCAGAAGCGGACTCGCATACGCCTGGTGTGCGAAGTCTACGAGCGGGCGGCGAATTCCTGAAAGCGCTGGCCAGCGACCTGGCGGCCGTTGCATCTCAGCTCATGCGATTGCTGATCGCGACGCATCGGCGGACGCCGCCGCCGCGAGCATCGGCGCCAAGCCGCGTCGCACAGCGATCCACTATCGGGCGCATGCTCTGGCGCCTCAGCGTTGGACTCTTGGCGCTCGGAACACTCTTCGCGGGGGCGGTCGCCGCAGGCATGCTGTGGGTGTACTTCGGTTTCCCTCCCGAACCGCGAAGGAGCGATGCCGACACTCTGCGGTCACAGTTCGACGCCAGAAGGGGCGAGTCGCCCGGGCGCGTCGGCCCGCCCAATGTCACAGGAGCTTCGCGGCAGGACCTTGGGACCGGCTCATCGTCGCCCTACGCCGCCGAACCGAAGAAGGCGACCACGGAGAGACAGACTGAGACGGGGGCCGGGGCAGACCAGCCTCCGCTGCAGGATCGCCGCCCGGCGGTCCGGCAGCAAGAGATTTCAACGACTTTGACGGATTTGCGTCCTCCAGCGCAATGTAACGTCGCGCTTTGTGCGGCCAAGTACGCGTCTTTCCAGGCCGCGGACTGCACCTACCAGCCCCATGGCGGCGGACCGCGCAGCCTTTGCGAGCTGGGCGCCCGATCAGCCGAAGCGGCGCCGCAAATGTCGCGCGCGGCAACCGATCCTCGATCCGACGCACAGCACACACAAGCCGCGGAAAGCCCGGACGAGGTCCCGAAATCGGCGCCGCCCGCTCGGGGCGGAGCGCAGTGCAACCTCGCGCTTTGCGCGTCCACGTACGCGTCTTTCCAGGCCGCGGACTGCACCTATCGGCCCCACGGCGGCGGCCCACGCCGCATCTGCGAGCGATAGGCCAAGACCTGGAAGGCAAATAAGAGCATCACGCCCCACGGCGCCTCCCCCGCTACGCGGGAGAGGACCATGCGGGCTCTTAGGCCTTCAGCAGCGCCGCCATCACGCGGTCGCGGGTCAGTGGCAGATCGCGCAGGCGGGCGCCGAGGGCGCGGGCGACGGCGTTGCCGATGGCCGCGACGGTCGGGCCGCCCGAGGCTTCGCCGATTCCGAGCGGCGGGTTGTCGGTCGCCGGGTCGACCAAGGCGACCTCGATTTCGGGGACCTCGCTGAATTTGAGGACGGGATAGGTTTCCCAGTCGCGCGAGCTGATGCCGGCCTGGTCGAGCCGCACGCCCTCCTTCAAGGCCCAGCTGATTGCCTGGACGATGCCGCCTTCGAGCTGGTTCTTCGCGCCGTCGGGGTTGACGACGAGGCCGGCATCGGCGGCGCACCAGATTCGGCTGACGCGAACCTCTTCCTCGACCTCGACATCGGCGACGATGGCGCAATAGGCGGCGATGTTTTTGTAGCGGGCGAAGGCGAGGCCGCGGCCGGGCGCGTCGACACCACCGGGCGCGTCGAGCCCACCCGCGAGGGCGACGGCGGCCTCGATGACTTCGACGGCGCGGGCGTCGTGCAGGTGGTCGATGCGGAAC
>DASYUS010000351.1:0-3850 GCA_036000945.1 Allostellaceae bacterium | reverse complement strand
GACCGCGACCACATCCAAAGCATCCGCAGGCAGCAAGGCCGCGACGACATCCCGGGCAGCGATCCGGACCACCCCCGGGCTGGTTGAACGCAGCCTACGGCAACGTCTCCGTCCGGGTGTAGCGGCGCCAGGCGCTCATCTGGATCGCCGAGGTGAGGCAGTGGACGACGACCGGCCGGGTCTTGACCGCAAAGGCGCGGGCGATGGCGTCGGCGATCTCGGCTTCGCTGCGGATCGTGATCCCCTCGGCGCCGAACGAGCGGCCCCATTGGGCGAAATCGGGGTTGGTGAGGCGGGTGCCCGCCATGAACGGCCGCTCGGGGTAGCGCATGTAGGAATGCATGCCGATCGTGCCGTACATGCTGTTGTCGGAGATGATCAGGATCGGGTTGGCGCCGTACTGCAGCGCCGTCGCGATCTCGTTGCCGGTCATCAGCGCGCCGCCGTCGCCGACAAAGGCGACGACCTGCGTCCCCGGCCGGCGCAACGCCGCCGCCACCGCCATCGGCATCCCCGAGCCCATCGCGCCGACCACCGCGGCAAGAAACACCTGGCTCTGGCGGAAGCCGATATAGCGGTGGACAAAGCTGCCGAAATTGCCGGCGTCGGTCGTCACTGTCGCGTCGGGCGCAAGGTGCTTGTCGACCTCGCAGACGATCGCCGCGAAGTTGACCCCGTCCGTCGTCGCCTCCCATTCCTTGGCCAGGAGCTTCTTGTGGATCGCGTTGAGCCCGCCGACCCAGCCCCGGCGCTTTGCCCCGTCGGCCGGCGCGCCGCGCTTCAAGAGCGCCTTGATGACCTCGTGCGGGCTGCACGGCATGCCGAGCTCAGGCCGCCAAACGCGGCCGACCTCGCGCGGGTCGGGCCAGATATGGACAAACGGCAATTGCGGCTGCGGCGCCGCGGGGAAGCTGTAGGATTGGCTCACCGAATCGGTCATCCGTTCGCCGAGCGCCACCATCAGATCGGCCTTTTTCATCTCGCCGATCAATGCCGGCGGGACGCGAATCCCCATATAGCCACCGTAATTCGGGTGCGTCGCATCGAACAGTTGCGGCCGGCGGTGCGTCGGGCTGATCGGCAGCACCCATTCTTCGGCGAAGCGGTTGAGGTCGGCGAAGGCGGCCTTGTCGTGCACGGCATCGGCGAGCAACGCGCCGCCGACCACGATCAGCGGCCGCTCGGCCTGCGCCAGCATGTCGGCGAGCCGGTCGAGGTCGTCGGCGCGCGGGCCGGCGACGACGCGCGGCCGCGGCAGGTTCAACTCGGCCTCGGTCTCTTCGTCGAAGATGTCCTCGGGAAGGATCACCGCGACCGGCCCCGGCGTGCCGCTTTCGGCGAGGTGGAAGGCACGGGCGACGGCTTCGGAGGCCTGCTGCGGCTCGTTGACCTCGATGACCTCCTTGGTCACGTCGGAGAGGAGGCGCGAATAGTTCTGCTCCTGCAAGGCGCCGCGGCCGAAATCGGCGCGTTCGACCTGGCCGACCAGGATCACCATCGGGGTCGCGTCGTGATAGGCCGAATGCAGCGCCACCATCGCATTGGAGAGGCCGGGCCCGCGCGAGACGACGGCGACCCCGGCGCGGTCGCGCAGCCTGCCGTCGGCCGCCGCCATAAAGCCGGCGCCGCCCTCGTGCCGGCACACAACGACGCGGATCGAGTTGCGCTCGATAAGCGCGCTGGTCAGCCCGATATAGCTCTCGCCGGGGACGCAGAAGATCTGGTCGACATCATGCGCTTCGAGGCTTTCCGCCAAGAGGCGGGCGACGGTGCGGCTCATCGGCGGCGGCTTCCTTCTCTAGGATCGCCGCAAGGGATACCGCAACTACCTCAAAACACGCAAATGCCGCTGGCGCCGCACAGACGCCGGCCGTTGCTCAGCCGTCAAGCCGCTTCGGAGAGGCGGGCCATGATGCGCTCGACCAGCCGGTCGCGCCGGGTCTGCACGACGCTGATTTCCACCGCCAATTCCTTGAAGCGCGCGGTGTTGCCGAGCTTCCCCACCGCATCGCGGCGCTGATTGAGTTCCGTAAGCCGGGCGCTGACCAGCGCCAGCTCCCCCCATTCGCCACGCAGCATCTCAACGTCCTCCATGCCCGTCCCCACGCGCATTGCAGCACGCAAAGGTAAAATTTCTACTTACGGTGAAATTCCTCGCCGATCCAAAGCGTGGCCGCGCGCCGGCTTCCGCTGTGTCCGCGTCCGCGCTAGGCTGCCGCGGGCAACCGTTGTTGATCCGGAGGAATGCGATGCAGATCGAGGCCGCCGTCTTTCGCAAGGTGCTGGAGCCGCTGACGATCGAGGCGGTCGAGATCGACAAGCCGCTCGCCCGCGAGGTCTTGGTGCACACCGTCGCGACCGGCGTGTGCCACAGCGATTTGCATGTCGTCGACGGGCACGGCCGCTTTCCGCTCGACCGGCCGATCGTGCTGGGGCACGAGGGGGCCGGGGTCGTCGAGGCGGTCGGCGCCGAGGTGACGAGCGTGCGGCCGGGCGACCATGTCGTCGCCTGCCTTTCGGGCTTTTGCGGGCAATGTCCGCAATGCCTCTCGGGCCACCCCAATCTGTGCACCGGCGGCATCGTCGCGCGGCCCGACAGCGCGGCGCCGCGCCTGTCGCAAAACGGCCAGCCGGTGCGCCAGTTCATCGCGATTTCGAGCTATGCCGAAAAGATGCTGCTGCACGAGAATTCGGTGGTGCGGATCGACCCGGAAATCCCGCTCGACCGCGCCGCCCTCGTCGGCTGCGGCGTGTTGACCGGGGTCGGGGCGGCGCTGCGCAGCTCGGGGCTTCAGGCCGGGCAGACCGTCGCGGTCTATGGCTGCGGCGGGGTCGGGCTGTCGATCATCCAGGGCGCGCGGATCGGCGCGGCGCGGCAGATCATCGCCGTCGACATGTTTCCCCAGAAGGAGGAGATGGCGAAGCGGGCGGGTGCCACCGATTTCGTCAATTCGAGCGAAGAAGACCCGGTGAAGGCGGTGCGGCGGCTGACCGGCGGGCTTGGCGTCGATCACGCCTTCGAGGCGGTGGGGTTGTCGAAGCTGTGCCGGCAGGCGATCGAGTCGCTCGCGATCCGCGGCACCGCAACGATCGTCGGGGTGCTGCCGCCCGACGCCGAGATCGCGTTCCCGTGGATGGCGATCCGGCCCGAATGCAAGGTGCAGACCTCGAGGATGGGCTCCAACCGGTTCCGCTACGACATCCCGCTCTACCTCGATTTCTACCGCCAGGGCCGGCTCGATCTCGACGGCATGGTGACCAAGCGCGGCCATCTCGGCGACATCAACGAAGCCTTCCGCGCGATGAAGGCCGGCGAAGTGGCCCGCACCGTGCTGACATTCGACTGAACTTGGCGACGCGGCTCAGTGGCGAGGCTGGTCCGGGCCCGCATCGGCCGCCGCGTTCAGAGCAGTCGCTGCTGCGTGTCGGCCCGCTCGCGGGCGGCGGTGCGGAAGGTCGCGCCGATGTCGATGCGCGGGATGCGCGGCCGCTTGCCTTGCCACAACTCGGCCAGCGTGACGATCTGGATCTTCGGCACTTTTTCGAACGGCGTCTCATAGAGCCCGGCGGCGATCGCTTCGCGCTCCATCGCGCGAGTCGGAAAGGCCAGCGTGATCAGCACTCCCAGAGCGGCCTTCTCGCGATCGACGACCGAGATCAGCTCGCGCACCATGCCGACGCCGACATTCTCGCCGCCCTTCACCGAAACCAGCGCCTTCTCGGTCTTGTCCTTGTCGCTGCGGAAAAACAGGATGCCGTCGATGCCGGTGTCTGGCCCCTTTTTCTTGCCGCCATAGGGCCGCGCATCCACCAGCGACACCGCCCACCACTGGAACTGGTATTTGTCGCG
>DASYUS010000350.1:0-4939 GCA_036000945.1 Allostellaceae bacterium | reverse complement strand
GTCCGCGACCTCGTCCTCGCCGGCGGCGTGCGTCGCCCGACCCTCGCCTCGCTGCGACCCGACTGGCGCGCCGCCAAGTTCCTCGCCCGGGTCGGCTACCGCGCGCTCGGCGACGACGGGCTGCTCAGCGCGATCGTCAAGGAGCTGGAGCGCGAAGGCTTTCGCGTCATCGGCGCCGACCAGTTGCTCCGCGAGGCGTCGCTGCCCGAGGGACCGCTCGGGCGCTTCTGTCCCGATACCGACGCGCTCGCCGACATCGCGCACGGGATGCGCCTCGCCCGGGCGATCGGCGCGCTCGACATCGGCCAGGCGGTCGTGGTGCAGCAGGGCCTCGTCCTCGGGGTCGAAGCGATCGAGGGCACCGACGGTCTGTTGCGCCGGTGCGGGGCCTTGCGCCGCGACGGCCCGGGCGGGGTGCTCGTCAAGATGGAGAAGCCGGGGCAGGAACGGCGCGCCGACCGGCCGACGATCGGCCCGCAAACCGTGAGCCTAGCGGCCGAGAGCGGGCTGCGCGGCATCGCCGCGGGCGCTGGGGCGACGCTCGTCCTCGACCCCGACGAAGTCATCCGCCTTGCCGACGAAGCCGGGATCTTCGTCGTCGGCGTTCGGCCGCGATGAGCGAGGCCGATGAGGCCGCGCCGTTTCTCTTCATCGTCGCCGGCGAGCCTTCGGGGGATGCGCTCGGCGCGGCGCTGATCGCGGCATTGCGCGAACGTACCCAAGGCCATCTGCGCGTCGCCGGCATCGGCGGCGAGCTGATGGCGGCCGAGGGCATCGACAGCCTCGTCCCGCTCGCCGATCTCGCCGTCGCCGGCGTCGCCGAGGTGTTGCCGCGGGCGCCCTTGATCCTGCGCCGGGTACGCGAAACGGTGACCAGGATCCAGGCGCTCAATCCCGACGCGGTCGTCACGATCGACAGCTCGGGGTTTAGCTGGCGCATCGCCCACCGGCTGCGCCGGCGCGGCGAGACCCTGCCGCTCATCCATTACGTCGCGCCGATGGTATGGGCGTGGCGGGCCGGCCGGGCCAAGCGAATGGCGCGCTGGTATGACCATCTCCTGACCCTCCTGCCGTTCGAGCCGCCTTATTTCGAGGCCGTCGGCCTCGCCGCCAGCCATGTCGGCCACCCGGTGCTGGAGAGCGGCGCCGAACGCGGCGATGCCACGCGGTTCCGCGCCATGCATGGGATTGCCGCCGACGAGCTGGTGATCGCCGTGCTGCCAGGCAGCCGCGGCGGCGAGGTGCGCCGGCTCGTGCCAGTGTTCGGTGAGGCGTTGCATCGCCTCGAAGCGATCGTCGGGCCATTTCGCGTCGCCGTGCCGACCGTCGCGACCGTCACCGATGCCGTGTCGCGGGGGGTGAGCTCCTGGCCGGGCCGGCCGATCGTGCTGCGCGGCGCCGCCGACAAATACGACGCGTTCGCCGCGAGCCGCGCCGCGCTCGCCGCCTCGGGCACGGTTGCGCTCGAACTGGCGCTGGCGAGGGTGCCGATGGTCGTCGCCTACCGCCTCAACCCGTTGACCGAGGCGCTGCTCGATCGCGTCCTCAAGGTGCGCCAGGTCAATCTGGTCAATCTGCTGTTGGGCCGACCGCTGGTGCGCGAGCATCTGCGCGGCGCCTGCGCGCCTGGGCCGCTTGCCGCCACGCTCGTCGAGCTGATCGGCGACGAACGGGTTCGCAGCGCCCACCTTGCGGGCTATGATGAGGCGATGCGGCGGCTGCGCGGCGCTGGCCAATCGCCGAGCCGCACCGCCGCCGACCGGATCCTCGCGATCCTCGCCGAGCGTCGCGCTCGGGCAGCCAGCGGAAGGATGAACGCGCCATGACGATGACCGACAGCGAAACCAGACCAGCCGTGCAGCCGGGCAACGCCCGCTTGCTGCACACGATGATCCGGGTCAGGGACCTCGACAAATCGCTCGACTTTTACACCGGCCTTTTGGGCATGAACCTCTTGCGCAAGCGCGACTACCCGACCGGCAAGTTCACCCTGGCGTTTGTCGGCTATGGCGACGAGACCGACTCGACGGTGATCGAGCTGACTCACAACTGGGACCAGGCGGAGCCCTACAACCTCGGCAGCGCCTTCGGCCATCTGGCGATCGGCGTGCCGGATGTCTACCAGGCCTGCGAGCGGTTGGGCGCCGCCGGCGTCAAGATCCCGCGCCCGGCCGGCCCGATGGCGCATGGCGGCTCGGTGATCGCCTTCATCGAAGACCCCGACGGCTACCGCATCGAGCTGGTGCAGCGCGGTTAGTGTCCTGAGTTCGTTCGATTAAAGCTTTTGGAATTGTCGTCCCGGCGAAAGCCGAGACCCACCGGGCCGCCGCAAACAGTTGATTAGTAGGCCCCTGCTTGCGCAGGAACGACACGATAGGCAAAGAAGCGGCATCGACGAGTCCCCTGGCGATGCTGGTTTGCTATGGCGGCGATAGAATTCCGGTATTTTGCATATCGCCGCACAGCCCCTAATGTCGCGCGACGGTCGGCAGGAGGAGCGAGCGGCGATGCGGTTTGGACTCTTCGGCAGCGCGCAGGCGCGCCGCCCCGCGCCCGGCACGGAACTGACCGACAGCAGCCAGGGTTTCCGCGAGTGGATCGAGAATAATGTCGAGGCCGAAGCGCTCGGCTTCCACAGCACCTTCGTCGTCGAGCATCATTTCACCGGTTTCGGCCAGGTCTCGGCGAGCCTCAATTTGTTGACCTGGCTCGGCGCCCGCACCATGACGCTGCGCCTCGGCACGGCGGTCCTGGTGCTGCCCTGGCACAACCCGGTGCTGCTTGCCGAACAGGCCGCGACACTCGATCTTCTGTCCGGCGGCCGGCTCGATTTCGGCATCGGCAAGGGCTATCGCTACAACGAGTTCGCCGGGTTCTGCGTCGCGATGGAGGAGGCCGATGCGCGGTTCGACGAGGCGATGGACGTGATCACCAAGGCGTTCGTCTCCGACACGCCGTTCAGCCATCGCGGCCGCTACTGGCAATACGACAACATCATCGTCGAGCCGCCGACTGCGCAGCGACCGCATCCGCCGTTCTGGATGGGCGCCGGCAGCGAGCGCTCGGTCCGCCAGGTCGCCGAGCGCGGCTACAACATGCTCCTCGGGCAGTACGACCTTGCCGAAGACGTGATCGGCCACATCGCGCAGTTCAAGGCGGATTGCGCGGCGCGCGGCCGGGTGTTCGATCCGATGTCGGTCGGCGTCGCCCGCGCGGTGCATTTCGCCGATACTGCCGACGAGCTGGAGGCGGCACAGGTGCGGCGCTTTCAGGGGCATTTGCGGATCAACAAGCTCGCCGAGCGGCCTGGCGACGAGCGCGAGCGCTTCGCCCGCCATGATGAGCGCGAGGTGCGGCGGCTCTGCGACGACACCGCGCTGTTCGGCACGCCGGATCAGATCATCGGCAAGCTGGAGGCGCTGCGCGCCGGCGGGGTCGAGTATGTCATCGTCAATTTCGGCGGCTCGCGCGACAACATCCGCCGCTTTGCCCGCGACGTGATGCCGGCGCTTGCCGACGCGCCACGCCTCGCCGCCGCGAAGCAGCGGGAGATGCAGACCTGAACGCGCTGCCGCGGCGACTGATCGTCTGCGCCGACGATTTCGGCCGCGATGTGGCGATCAACGAGGCGGTCGAGGCGGCCCATCGCGACGGCATCCTCACCTGTGCGAGCCTGATGGTCGCTGCCCCGGCGGCGGCGGACGCGGTTGTGCGCGCGCGGCGGGTGCCGGGGCTGCGCGTCGGGCTGCACCTCGTTCTGATCGACGGCCAGGCGGTGTTGCCATCCGGCGAGATCCGCGGCCTCGTCGGCGCGGACGGGCGTTTCACCGACAGCCAGCTCCGCGCTGGGCTCAGCTATTTCTTCACGCCGGGGATCCGGCGCCAGCTCGCCGCCGAGATCGGCGCGCAATTCGCGGCGTTCCGCGCCACCGGCCTTCCGCTCGACCATGTCAACGCGCATCAGCACCTGCATCTGCATCCGACCGTCGCACGGCTGATCGTCGAGATCGGCCGGGCCTACGGCATGCGGGCGGTCCGCCTGCCGGCGGAACCGGCCCAAGCGCTGCGCCGCGCCTTTCCCGGCGAGCGCCACCGGATGCCGGCCTATCGGCCGGTCATCGCCGCGCTGCGGCGGCGGCTGCGCCGCGCCGGGCTGGCGATGAACGATCATGTGTTCGGCATCGCCTGGAGCGGCGCGATGGTCGAGGAGCGGGTGCTCGGCCTGTTGCCGCATCTCCCGCCGGGGGTCAGCGAGATCTACTTCCACCCGGCGACCCGGCACACCACCGCGCTCGCCGCCGCGATGCCGGGCTATCGCCACGCCGAGGAGCTTGCCGCACTGCTCAGCCCCGATGTACGGCGGCGGATCGAAGAGCTAGGGATCGGTCTCGTCGACTACGGCGATCTCGCCTCTGCCAGGTAGCCTCGCTTCGCGCATCTGCGGGGCCGGGCCGAGCAGGGCCGGCAGGATGAACAGCGTGCAGAACAGCGTCGAGGCGAGCGAGATCGTCAACAGCGCGCCCATCCCCGCGGTGCCGGGATCGTCCGACAGCGCCAGGCTGCCGAAGGCCGACATCGTCGTCAGCGCGCTGAACAGGACCGCACGCGCCGTGCTCGATTGCAGGTGGTGGGTCTGCCCGACGCGCCAGTTCATCACGAAATAAATGTCGAAGGCGACGCCGATCCCCAGCAGCAGCGGCAGCGCGATAATGTTGGCGTAGTTGAGTTTGATCCCGATCGCCACGGTGATCGCCAAGGTCATCGCCGCGGCGAGCAGCAGCGGGGCTATGACGAGAACGACGTCGCGCAGCCGGCGCAGCACCAGCCCGAGCAGCACGGTGATCGCGGCGAGCGCGATGATCCCCGCCTCGACAAAGGACGAGCTGATCAGACGGCCGGCTTCCTGGATGGTGACCGGCGTCCCGGTCGCGTCGGGCGC
>DASYUS010000349.1:0-4259 GCA_036000945.1 Allostellaceae bacterium | reverse complement strand
TGCCGGCGGCGAAGTGCCCGCCCGAACCCCCGGCGATGGCAAACTCAAGCCGATCGAGGATGCGCCGGGGTCGTACGTGAAGGTGCGGGCGGAGGATTGAGCGAAGCGCGTGGTCCGGCGCCGGATTCTTGCTTTTTCGACTATGGCGGGAACTTGTACGGCATCGTCACGTTAAACGCCACGCGAGATCGGCGCAAAACCTCGCCGCGTCATTGGCGCGACGGCGGTTTGCCCGGTAATGGCGCGGCGTTGCGAGGAGAGACACGAGAAGATGACCAGGCTCATGGGGATAGGCTCAGTCAAGTTAGGGCTCGCGCTCGCGATCGGCGTCCCGGTACTGCTCGGCGCTTGCACCCCGGTGCCGCCGCCTTGCGACGCGTGCGCCATCGCCAACCAGGCGCAGGCGACCGCCAATCAGGCGTTGAGCACCGCGCAGCAGGCATTGGCGGCGGCCAACGCCTCGCGCAGCGCGTCATCGCAGATGTATCAGCGCAGCCTGCGCAAGTAACCCGCCGACGGAGCGCAGCGCCTCCCGCACAAGCCGTGCGGCGGGACCCGCGCCCGCGCGCGATGGCCGAGGGTTGACGATGGTTTGGGTGCTGTTCCGGGGCTGGCGGCGCCGGCGCGGCATCGGTTGCCGGCTGTCGGGCGCCGTCGCGCTGTGCACGCTGGCGGCCGTGCCGGCGGCAGCGGCCGAGTTTTCGGTCGCGCCCGGACAGAACGTTGTCGGCGGCCTCCAGCGATATGTCGTCAAAGCCGGCGATGTCTTTCCCGACATCGCGCGGCGTTTCGATGTCGGCTACACCGCGCTGGTGGCGGCCAACCCCGGCGTCGACCCGTGGGGGCCCGGCGTCGGGCGGGCGATGACGATCCCCTCGGTCTACGTCCTGCCCGATGCGCCATATCGCGGCGTCGTCATCAACCTCGGGCAATGGCGGCTGTTCTACTTCCCGCCCGGTGGCGACCGCGTGCTGACCTTTCCGATCGGCATCGGCGTCATCGGCTGGAAGACCCCGCTCGGTACGAGCCGCGTGGTCCGCAAGGAGGCCAACCCGGCGTGGTATCCGCCGCCGTCGGTCCGCGCCGAGCACCGCGCCGAGGGCGACGACCTCCCCGCGGTGGTCCCGGCCGGCCCCGACAACCCGCTCGGCGCCTTCGCCTTGTATCTCGGCTGGCCGCGCTACCTGGTCCACGGCACCAACAAACCGGATGGGGTCGGGCGCAACGTCAGCCACGGCTGCATCCGCCTCTATCCCGACGACATCGAGAAGCTGTTCGCCGCAGTCCCGATCGGGACGCCGGTGCGCGTGGTCAACCAACCGGCGACCGCCGGATGGGCCGGCGACCGGCTTTATGTCCAGATCCATCCGAGCCAAGCGCAGGCCGACGAAATCGACACCGAGCAGCGGGTCACCCCCGACCCGGCCCAGGGCGTCAGGCCGCTGGTAATGGCTGCGGCCGGCACCTCGGCCGATGCGTTGGACTGGGATGCCGTCGAGAAGGCCGCCCGCGCGCGCATCGGCATACCGGTCAAAGTCGCCGAAAGATCGGCCTACGCGGCAGCTGCACCCGCGGCGGCGCCGACTTACGCTCGCGGCGATACAGCACCCTCTACCGAAGCGCGATCAGGGTACTCCTACGATCCCCGGTTGCCGGAACGCTTCGATCACCTGCTGCAATCGCTCACCCGCGCCGACCGGACTGACGATCGCGATGCCGAAGAACCTTATGTCCAGCCACCGCAGGACCCGAACCGCCGCACGGCGACAGACCCGTTTCGTCGCGGCGCCGGGCGGTAGCCTAAGGCTAGGGCGAACTCCGATCGCGCCGATCGTCGTACGCAGTGTCCGAAAAGCCCCCTTGGCCGAGTAAAAGGGGCCGGTGGATTGGGCTTCGCCGCAAGCCGCCAGATTCTGGGGATTTTTCATCGAGCAAACGGACGGATGCCGATCGGCAACAACGCGCTCGCGAATGACTTGTCTCGCGCGTCGCTCCGTAACCTCCTGCCGCCGCCTGGCGAACTTCTGGCAGAGCCAGGTGATTCGTGAGTTCCAAAGGGCGTTGGGCCGGGTGTCATGCAGCGGGACCGACACGATCAACCAGACCGTTCGCATTTCCATGACGTCGTCGCGGCATGGGCGGTGGTGCTTGTCGCCGCTTTGGCGGGCCTCGCCGCGAATTGGGATCGCGCTCCGCAAGGCAGCGAGCGCCTCCTCCTGCCGCGATGGTACGACCCTTCTGTCGCGGCCGCCGGAGCCTGGGAGGAGGATGAAACTTCGGGCAGGCCGGCGGTCGATATCGTCATGCCGCGGCCAGGTGACGGCGACACCTCGACCGTATCGATCTGCGAAAGAGCGCCAGGCGCACGGCCCCCGAAGCTCGTGCCCGCGCCAATGGCCGCCGGCAGCGATGCGGAACTGCCATGCTGACCGTCATCGGACCACGCCCGATCGTCACGTTCGGCGTTTCCGGCGCGGGGGCTCGCGATCATTCGGCATGGATGGTTCCGTTCGGGTGAAAGGCGCGGAAGGCGAAGGCGAAGCTCTCGTCGTAGACGGCATCGACGAGACCCTGGCTCGTCTTTCGCTGGACGACGACGTTGCCGATCTCCTGCCCGAGATCGATAGCGGCAGTGTCGAGCGGCGACGCTTGGCCCGGTTGCCAGCTGAGAACGACGTCGCCCACCTCGATGCTCCCGCGCTTTTTCAGCAGATCGAGCGTCCACGCCTCGTTGCCGACGACCACCAGCCGGGCGAGTGGTGGCACCCTACCCGTGTACTTGCCGCGGTAAAGGATCGGCGCGGCGGCGCTGTCATAGCCGGCGTAAGGGTTGGTTCCGTAGGTGCGGCCGCTCCCCGCCGGGGGCCGCATCACCAGCCCGTGGGGAAGCCGCTCGGTGAAACGGCCGAACGATTCGACCCGCATCGCCACCGGCTTGAGCTGCGACCCGAGCAGTGCACCGACGATGCAGTCGCCGCCGAATTGCTGCCACCAGCTTTCGGTCTGGCGGTCGTACATGACGAGATCGGAATTGCGCAGCTTCCCGGTCGTGCCGAAGCTCAGGACAGCGCCGTTCAAACGCCGATCGAAAACGACCGCGGAATTGCACAGCGGACACCAGGTGATCGCAACCGCCACGCCGCCGATCGTGTCGTTGACGATCTCGTGCCAGACCATGATCCGCAGCGGATAGGCCTTGGCTTCACCGCCAATCGCCAGCGAGATCACGGGCGCGCGGGCGGCGAGATCGTCGGCCTGCGAAGCGGGCGCAAAAACCGGGTCGTCGATCGGCGGTATGCCGTCTTTCGGCGGGCCGCCAGAGACGATCTCGCGCAGCTCGACCGAGTGACGCGTGAAATCGGTGCGCGGCCAGTCCTGGCGCCAGACGGCCGGGTCCGCCAGGCCCGGCGCCGTGACGATCGCAGCGAGGATCAGGCCGACCCCCAGCCGCCGCATTGGCGCAATCCCGCCTCGATCATCGCGAAAAAGCCGGCAGCGGATGAACCAGTCGAGCGAGAGCATGCCAGGCTGCCCCGGCAGTCGGCTACTTCTGATTCAGTCGGTACTGCGCCGGGATGAACAACAGGCTGTCGTGCTCCTGCGCGGTCTTGTGACAGGCAATACAAAAGTCGACATTTTCCGACCCCTTGCCGTTGGTCACCCCGGTGATGCTGCCGTCCGGCATGATCATCGTGTAGCGCCAGTTGTCGCTTTCGGCATTGAAGCGCGCCGGCATCTTTTCCATCAAAAAGAGCGGTCCGATTGACACCTTGCCGTCGGGCGAGACGACGAAACTGTTCTTTGCCATCGTGGCGCCTGCCGGCATTGCGCCAGCCTTCTCGAACCGGCCATAGGCTTTGTTGTTCGAGTAATTGCTGACGAAACGGTTGCCATGCGTCTCGGAGACGTAGGGCGCGGTGTTGTAGTGAGGCCATTTGGCGAAGGAAGCTGCCACCGGGTTGCCCGATTTGGCGTAGCCCTTCAGCATCGCCGCGCGCACGCAATCATAGGCTTTGGCCGCTTCGGCATTGGTCAGCTTGACCGGGCTTGCCGCGCCGCAGGGGTTCGCTGCCGCGCAAGGGTTTTTGGCGGCGCAGGGATTTTTCGCGGCACACGGATTGGCGGCGGCCGCCCGGGCGAGGCGGGGCACGACGCAATTGGTTGCCAGCGACGCGCCGCCGGCGCCGCAGGGATTGGCCGCGCTGCACGGGTTATTCGCTGCGCAAGGATTGGCTTTGGCGGCGCACGGGTTTGTTTTC
>DASYUS010000348.1:0-2289 GCA_036000945.1 Allostellaceae bacterium | reverse complement strand
AGATCAGCACCCAGTTGAGCGCGGCGTTGAGCGGCACGGCGACCAGCGAAACCGCCATGACGCTGCGCGCGCGAAAAAACGCGACGAGCAGAAAGCGCAGCACGGCAAGGCCGAGAAACGCCGGCGCGCCCCAGCAAATCGCCCACAGAAAGCGGGCGATCTGGGCGACCAGCTCGGGATCGTACCCGAGATTGGCGAGCAGCCGGGGAAATGCGGTCAGGATCGCCATCGCCGGCACCGCGAGCAGCGCCGCCACGATCAGCCCGGCGCCGGCCACCCCGCCGACGGTGCGATGGTCGTCGGCGCCGACCGCATGCGCGGCCAGCGGCGCGACCGCCGTCAATACCCCCTGGCCGGTCATCAGCAGCGTCGAATAGAGCGCGGCGCCGAGCCCGGCCGCGGCGAGCGACACCGCGCCCAAATGCCCGACCATGACCGTGTTGGTCACCTGCATCGCCATCTGCGCCAGGTTCGCCGCGGCGAGCGGCGCGGCGACGGCGACGGTCGCACGAATTTCTGCGGCGAGTGGGGAGCGGTCAGTGGCCATGACCGCCGCACTTTATGGCGGTTCCCCGGTTGGCGGCACGCCGTTTATCGTGAAACGGAGCGGACGGAGCGCCTGTGTATCTTTCGGCTGGCGGCTGGATCAACGCCGTGCGTCCTTCGAGGCCGCGCTTCGCGCGGCTCCTCAGGATGACGTCTTTCTTAATGCCATCATAGGCTTCCGGCATGGTGAGGAGGGCTGCGGCAAAGCCGGAGCCCGTCTCGAACCACGCGCGGCGGCGATGCAATCGCATTCCGTTGCGCGCTGTGATCGCTGCTCAGGCGTTGCGCTGCCAATCGTCCTGCCACAGGAAGTCGGGGCCGAGCTCATTGAGGCTCGGGCAGCCGATCTGGCCCATCACCAGGTCAATTTCGCCGCGGAAGATGTCGACCGCCTTCTTCACCCCGGGGAGGCCGCCGGCGACCGCGCCATAGAGGGTCGGCCGGCCGAAGAAGACGAACTGCGCGCCGAGACACATTGCGATCAGGATGTCGGCGCCGCGCCGCACCCCGCTGTCGAGCATCACCGTCATCCGGTCGCCGACAGCTTTCTTCACTGCCGGCAGCACGTCGAGCGGGGCCGGCGCCTGGTCGAGTTGGCGCCCGCCGTGGTTCGACACGATGACCCCCTCGCAGCCCAACTCGGCGGCGCGCAGCGCATCGCGCGGGTCCATGATCCCCTTGACGACCAGGTTGCGCGGGAAGAGGCGACGGTATTTTTCCAGCTCGCGCCAGGTCTGCGCATGCGCCGGGGTATTGGCGTTGACGAGCTTGACGACCTCCTCGGTAGCAGCGCCGGCGGGCGCGTAGGGCTGCCAGTTCTCCAGCATCGGCACGCCGCGATGCCGCACATATTCGGAGATCCATAACGGATGGGTCAGCGATTCGAGCATGATCGCCGGCTTCAGCTTCAGGGTCTGCCAGAAGCCCGCGCGCAGGCTGTTGAAGCCGTTGCGGATGTTGCGTTCGCGCCGAGGCCGCACCGGCACGTCGACGGTCAGCACCAAGGCGTCGAGCCCGGCATCGGCGACCCGCCGGATCAGATCCTCCGAGATCCGGCCGTCGCGCGCCGCGTAGAGCTGGTACCACGTGTTGTTCGGCGCGACGCGGGCGGCCGCCTCGATCGAATCGTTGCTGGCGCCGGACATGATGTAGGGGATGTTGGCGTCGGCGGCGGCCGAGGCCAGCATCAGGTCGGTGCCGCGGCGGAAGAGGCCGGCGGTGCCGGTCGGCGAGATCCCGAACGGGCTGGCAAAGCGGCGGCCGAAGATCGTCGTCGATTGGTCGCGGCGCGACACGTCGATGAGATAGCGCGGCAACAGCTGGTGCTTGCTGAACGCCGCCGCGTTGCGCGCCAGCCCGCGCTCGTCCTCGACCCCGCCCTCGATGAAGTCGAAGGCGATCTTCGGCGGGCGCCGCTTCGCCAGCCGGTGCAGGTCCTCGATGTTGACGACGTCGTTCAGGGCCATGGCGAGGCATTCTCCGCAGTGTGACGTTTCCGGGCCGGAGGATCACCGATCACACCTGTGTTGGGCAACAGTAGCCTGCCCGCCGCCCGCCATTGAATCGCCCGGCGGAGCCTATATCATGGCCAATGTTCCGAGGCGCGGGGTGGGGCGGATGGGTCTGGCCGATTTGCTCGGCTATCGGCGGCGTTGGCAACTGCTCTCGCTGTTTTTTCCCAGGCAGGTCTCGTCGAGCGCGCCGATCGTCATCGGGGGCTGCCACCGCAGCGGCACCACGCTG
>DASYUS010000347.1:0-1661 GCA_036000945.1 Allostellaceae bacterium | reverse complement strand
GGTCGGCCCCGTCGATGACCCCCGACTGCGCCGCCGGGATCACCTCGCCCCAGGCCATCGGCACGGCGACGCCGCCGAGCCCGTTGATCGTGTCGGCGAACACCTTGGCCGGCTGCACCCGCATCTTGAGGCCGCGCAGATCCTTCGGCTCGGCGATCGGCCGCTTGTTGTTCCAGAAATGGCGGAAGCCGTAATCGTAGAAGAACAGGACCTTGAGCTTGTATTTCTCCTGGATGTTCTTGTCGAGCCGGCCGCCGATCTCGCCGTTGAACATGCGGTAGGCCTGGTCGTAGCTGGCGACCAAGTAGGGCACGAGAAAGACGCTCATTTCCGGGAACACGGTCGCCGCGGCGCCGCCTGGGTCGCCCATCGCGATATTGCCGGCCTTGACCGCGTTGATGATCTCCAATTCCTTGGTGAGGAGCGTGCCGCCGTGGAACTCCATGACCAGCTCGCCCTTCGATTTCTCGGTGATCTCCTTCGCCATCTCGGTGAAGGCGACCGCCGAGGATTCGGGCGGCGGCGTGACGTGCGCGAAGATCAGCTTTTTCGGCGTCGCCTGGGCAAAGGCCGGCGCCTTGGCGAGCGTGAGGATGCCGGCCGCGCCGGCGGCTTGCAGGATGCGGCGGCGGGTTGTCGGCATGGCGATCGGCATCGGCGGTCTCCCCGGCTGGCGCTTTGGGCTTGGCGGCACTATAGCAGCCGGGAGCCGCCCTACAACCCGAGCGGCGGCAGATCCACCCAGCACCGCTCGCGGTGACTGCAACAGCAGGCGTCGGCGAGCTGGACGCTCTTGGCGCCTTCGATCAGCGGCGCCGGAAACGGCGCATCTTCGGCCACATGCCGCAAAAACAGTTCCCAGCCGGCGCGATAGCCGTTCTCGAACGGCTCGATGTCCGGCATTTCCTGCCACTGCTCGTCGAACACCATCGCCTGGGGCTGCTCGGGGCTGAAAAACGGTTTCGGCGTCGCGACGGCCGGCTGGATGAAGCAGCGGTGCAGCCCGGCGACCGCCGATCCCAGCGTGCCGTCGACCTGGATCTGCAGGAGGTCGTCGCGCTTGACGCGGTTCGCCCAGGACGAGCCGATCTGCGCCAGGACGCCACCCTCTAATTCGAAGATCGCGAAGGCATGGTCTTCGACATCGACATCGTAAGGCTGGCCCCGCTCGTCGATGCGCCGCTTCTGCGCCGTCATGTGCCGGCAGGAGACGGCGGCGATCGGCCCCAGCAGCCGGTCGAAGATGTAGCGCCAATGCGCGAACATATCGAGGATCAGCCCGCCGCCGCCCTCCTTGCGGTAGTTCCAGCTCGGCCGCTGCGCCGGGGTGAATTCGCCGTCGAACACCCACCAGCCGAATTCGAGCCGCACCGAAATGACCCGGCCGAAGAACTTTGCCTCGTAGAGCCGGCGCAGTTTCTTCAGGCCGGGCAGAAACAATTTGTCCTGGACGACGCCGCCCTTCCGGCCCGCCTCTTCGGCGGCGCGGGCGAGCGATAGCGCGTCGTCGAGCGTCTGGGCGATCGGCTTTTCAAGGTAGACGTGCTTGCCCGCAGCGAAGGCAGCGTGCGCCCGCTCGGGCCGCCCGCCGGTAGCGCTGGCGTCGAAATAAATCTCAACCGCCGGATCGGCGAGGCAGGCGTCGCGGTCGAGGCTCCACC
>DASYUS010000346.1:0-6248 GCA_036000945.1 Allostellaceae bacterium | reverse complement strand
GAGCGCAACGGCAAGGGGTTCGTGAGGTTGCCGTCGCCCAACCCGCTATGACGCTCCCGACCGGGGGCGAAGCCATCCTGCTCGTCGACGACAATGCTGCGCTGCGGCGGGTGACGGTCCGGCGGCTGGCGGCTCTCGGTTACCGCGTCCAGGACGCCGAGAACGGTGCGGCCGCGCTGGCAATCATCGATTCGGGCGCGCATCTCGATCTGCTGTTCACCGATATCGGCCTGCCCGGGCAGATGAACGGCTTCGAGCTGGCGAATCAGGCACGACAACGCCGGCCCGGGCTCAAGGTGCTGTTCACGACGGGCTATGGCAATTTTGTTCGTCAAAACGGCGATGCTGCGGACCAGAGCGAATACTTGATCCGAAAGCCATATCGCAGTGACGAGCTGGCAGCTAAGCTTCGCGCCGCGCTGGCCTGAGCGCGAGCCTTCTCGACGAGCTGTCGGATCTGCCGTAGCGGGTGGTCAGGCGGGAAATTCGCATTATGCTGCGGGGTGCGCGGCAGGCCGCCGGCGCAGGGTGGGTGAGGACATGGATCTGGACCAGGCGGCGACTCCGCGAAGCGGCGCCGGTAGGCGGCTCGTCTAATGAGCCCTGCCGAGTGGAAAGACGGCAAGCGATGAGCCTCAGGCGGAAGTTTCGCCCGCCGGTGCTCGCCGCCTTGATCGGGCTCGCTGCCCTGGCCAGTGCGCCTGCCGCTGCGGTCGAGCCGCTGCGGGGCTCGAAGAACTTCACCGCGCCCGGGTACGTGCCGAATTACTTCAGCAACGAGGCGGGCGCGGTGCGCGGTGCCAAAGCGGGGGCAGCCCAGGCCGCCGCCGGCCCGATGGTCGCGCCGCCGGCGCCGCAACGCGCGGTTGCCACCTCGCGTGGGTACTCCCGCCACCAGGCGCGGCGGACAGCACGGGCGCATGGCCGCCTCGGCATGCCGCGCGGCAAGGCTAACGCCCATCGCCATGTGAGTCACGCCAACGCGGCGCGCAGCAGCAAGACATCGCGGCCGAAGGTGGCACACGCCATGGTGAAACACGCCAAAGGCAAGGCCGTCGCGGCAAAGCGGCCGCCGGCGCCGGCCAAGGGCAAGGCCGTCGCGGCCAAGCGGCCGCCGGCGCCGGCCAAGGGCAAGCATCTCGCCCGGGCGGGCTAGGACTGCATTGGACAGCAGGCGAAGGCCCGCCATATAAGCGGCGCCATGCAGAGGATCCTCTTCCGCAAGATGCACGGGCTCGGCAACGACTTTGTCGTGCTCGACCGGCGGCGCGACGACCTCCACGTCGGCCCCGGCGCCGCGCGGGTCTTGGCCAACCGCCATACCGGGATCGGCTGCGACCAGTTGATCCTCGTCGAGCCGCCACGCCTGCCGGCGGCGCAGGTCTTCATGCGCATCCTCAACGCCGACGGCAGCGAGGCCGAGGCCTGCGGCAACGCGGCGCGGTGCATTGCCCGCCTGGTCGCCGAGGAAACCGGCGACCGGCGGGTGCGGATCGAAACGCTGGCCGGACTGCTCGCCGCCGAGCTGTTGGATGACGGCCGGGTTGCCGTCGATATGGGCCCGGCGCGCACCGCCTGGCGCGACATTCCACTCGCCCGCGAGATGGACACCGCTTCGGTTGATCTCAGCGCCGGGCCGCTGTCGAACCCGGTCTGCACCAGCATCGGCAACCCGCACGCGACCTTCTTCGTTGCCGATGCCGATGCGATCGATCTCGCCGTTCTCGGACCCGTTCTTGAGCACGACAAGCTGTTTCCCGAGCGCGCCAATATCGGGGTGGCGACGGTCGCCGATCGCCGGCGGCTCCGGCTGCGCGTCTGGGAGCGCGGCGCCGGGATCACGCGGGCCTGCGGCAGCGGCGCCTGCGCCGCCGTCGTCGCGGCCCATCGCCGGGGGCTGACCGAACGCCAGGCCAGCGTCGCGCTCGACGGCGGCGATCTCGACATCCTGTGGCGCCCAGGCGGCGAGCAAGGCGACGGGCATGTGGTGATGACCGGCCCGGCGACGCTCGCCTTCGAGGGCAGCTTCGATGCCGCGCTCCTCGCCGGGTGAGGCGATGGAAGGGGTTGAAATCATCACCTTCGGCTGCCGGCTCAACGCGTTCGAGAGCGAGGTCATCGGCCGCGCCGCCGCCGCTGCTGGACTGGCCGACACGGTCATCGTGAATACCTGTGCGGTGACCGCCGAGGCCGAGCGCCAGGCGCGCCAGGCGATCCGCCGCGCCCGGCGCGAGCATCCGCACGCCAGGATCATCGTCACCGGCTGCGCCGCCACCCTGATGCCCGAGCGCTACGCCGCGCTCGACGAGGTCGATCTCGTCCTCGACAACCAGGCCAAGCTGAAGACCGAGAGCTACGTGCTCGACGCTGCCCCTCTTGCTCGACCCTGCCCCCTCCCTAACCCTCCCCCGCTAGCGGCGGAGGGACGGGTGGGGGTATTGCGGCGACAGAAGTCCGACGAGCGGGGGGAGAGCGATCGTAGTTCGGCGCGCGTCCGAGCAGATCTCCAGGTGCAGCAGGGCTGCGATCATCGCTGCACGTTTTGCATCATCCCCTATGCGCGCGGCCCTAGCCACTCAGTGCCGGAGGCTATAATCATCGCCGAGGCGCGCCGGCTTATCGCCGGAGGTTGTCGCGAGATCGTGCTGACCGGGGTCGATCTGACCGCCTACGGCGCCGATCTGCCGGGCCGCCCGAGCCTCGGGGAGATGGCTCGGCGCCTGCTTGCGGCGGTGCCGGAGCTGGCGCGGCTGCGCCTCTCCTCGCTCGACCCGAGCGAGATCGACGACGAACTCTGGGCGCTCCTCGGCGACGAGAAGCGGCTGATGCCGCATCTGCATTTCTCGCTGCAGGCCGGCGACGACCTGATCCTGAAGCGGATGAAGCGGCGGCACAGCCGCGCTCAGGCAATCGCGGCGGCGCGGCGGGCGCGCGCTTTGCGCCCCCAAATCGCGCTCGGCGCCGATCTGATCGCCGGCTTCCCGACCGAGACCGAGGAGATGTTCGGGCGCAGCCTCGACCTCGTCGCCGAATGCGGCATCGCCTTCCTGCACGTCTTCCCCTACAGCGCCCGGCCTGGCACGCCGGCGGCCCGAATGCCGCGGCTCGATCCTGCGCTGGTGCGCGAGCGTGCCGCCCGGCTGCGCGAGGCCGGACGGGCGGCGTTGGAGGCCGACCTCAAGACGCGCATCGGCAGCGAGACCACGGTGCTCGTCGAGCGGCCGGGCATCGGCCACACCGAGTTCTATGCGACGGCCGCCCTCGACCCCACCCGCCCGGTCGGCTCGATCGAACGCCTGCGCCTGGTTGCGGCGAGCAGTGGCAGGCTCGTCGGAGCGCCGGCATGAGGTTCCGGCGGCGCGGCGTCCCGGGTGAAGCCGGCGCGGATGCCGATACGGTACCGCCGGCGGACGAACCCGAACTCGACACGACCGAGCGGCAGGGCTGGCTCGGCCGGCTGCGCGCCGGCCTGTCGCGCAGTTCGACGCGGCTCAACGAGGGGATCAACACGATCTTCCTGCGCCGCCGGCTCGACGATGCCGCGCTCGGCGAGCTCGAGGACCTGCTGATCGCCAGCGACATGGGGACCGGCGTCGCCGGCGAGGTGGTCGAGGCCTTGCGGCGGACCCGCTTCGACCAGGAGGTGTCGCCCGACGAGGTGCGCGCCGCGCTCGCCGAGGAGGTCATTCGGCTGGTCACGCCGGTGATGAAGCCGCTGCGCATCGATCCGGCGAAACGGCCCTTCGTGATCCTCGTCGTCGGCGTCAACGGCAGCGGCAAGACGACGACGATCGGCAAGCTGGCAAAGCAATACCACGATGCCGGCCACGCGGTGATCCTCGCGGCCGGCGACACGTTTCGCGCCGCCGCCGTCGAGCAGCTGCAGATCTGGGGCGAGCGCGCCGGCTGCCCGGTGCTGACCCGCCCGACCGGGTCTGACGCGGCCGGCCTTGCCTACGAGGCCCTGGAGCGGGCGCGCGCCGACGGCGCCGACCTCCTGCTGATCGACACCGCCGGCCGCTTGCAGAACAAGGCCGACCTTATGGCCGAACTGCAGAAGATCGTGCGTGTCGTGAAGAAGCTTGACGCAGAGGCGCCGCACGCCGTGCTCCTGGTGCTCGATGCGACGGTCGGACAGAACGCGCACGCCCAGGCCGAGATCTTCCGCGCGATGGTCGGGGTCACCGGCATCGTCATGACCAAGCTCGACGGCACGGCCAAAGGCGGCGTCCTCGTCTCGCTTGCCGAGAAATACGGCATCCCGATCCACGCCATCGGGATCGGCGAGGGCGTCGCCGACCTGCGCCCGTTCGAGGCCCGCGTCTACGCCCGCAGCCTCGTCGGGCTCGACGCCTGAATGGCGGCGGCCCGGTCAAGCCGACCCCCACCGTCCGGCATCTGATGGCTTCCGTTGCTGCAACCCGCTAATATCACCTTGTTGTGCGGTTAAACAAAACGGGTCGTGCGGCGGGAGGACAGATGGATCTGCAAGCGCTCCGCGAAGCGGCGATCGAGGCGACCTCACGCGCCCTCCACGACAAGCACGGCTTTGTGCCGAGCGACGAAACCGACGAATGGGAGGAGGAGTACCGCCGGCAATTCGCGGCTTTGAAGCAACGCTTTGCGACTGAAGCGCCGGCTCCGGCGCCTACCCGCTTGCCGGCTGCTGCCGCCGCCGCCGACCGGCACCTGCCGGAGCTCTCCGGCACGCCCGAGCAGAAGCGCTGGGCGGCGACGATCCGCGAGGAGCGCCTGCGCGAGATCCCGAGCGAGGCGTTTCGCGCCTGGCTCGCCCAGGCGTGGACGCGCGCCAAAGTGTGGGTCGATACCAGAGACGTGCCGAGCGCTGTGCTGGTCCAGCGGCTCAAACCGCAATTCGACGAGTACCGCCGCCAGGCCGCAGACGCTGCCAAGGCGCGCGCCGCCGAGGTGCAGCAGAAGGCCGCCGCCGCAGCGGCCCATCAGCAGCGACTGACAGAAGCCGGGATCACCCCGGAGGGCCTAGTCGAACTGGTCGACGCCAGCGAGCGGTTCGAGCTCGCGCCGCTCGCCGCCAAGCTCGCCGAGGTAACCGTCGAGGGGCGCCACCTGCGGATCTTCGAGACGAGCGATCCCAACCTCCTGCTGGTCAAGGAGAAAAAGGGCCCGCTCCAGCTCCCCGACTACGCGATCGAGCGCGACGAGGGCCTCGTCGGCGACCTCAAGCTCTTTGCGCAGGCGCCGTAATCAAGGGAATTTGCCGGGGTGTTCACAGCGCGTCCCACAACCGGCGGATCTGCTCGCGCTGGCGGGCATCGGGGAGGCGGCCGAAACCGGCTTTGAGGTTGTCTTCCATGTGTGCCGGCTTGGCGGTCGCGGGGATGGCGCAGGTCACCGCGGGTTCTGCGAAGATGTATTTGAGGAAGAGCTGCGCCCAACTGGTGCAGTCGAATTCGCCGGCCCAATCGGGCACGCTCCGCCCGCGCACCCGGCGGAACAGCGAGCCATCTTCGAACGGGCGGTTGACAATGACCGCGACCCGGCGCTCGGCCGCGGTCGGCAACAGGGCGGTTTCGGCGGCGCGGGTCCCCAGCGAATAGGCGCATTGCACAAAATCGATGCCGGGTTCGCTCGTCAGGATGCGGGCGAGTTCGGGCAGCGCGCCGGTCGTGTAATGCGTGATGCCGATGTAGCGGATCTTTCCCGCCGCCTTCATCGCGCGCAACGTCGCCAGATGAGTGCGCCAGTCGAGCAGATTGTGAATTTGCATCAGGTCGATGACCGGGCTCTTCAGCAATTCGGCCGAGCGCTGCATCTGCGCGATCCCGGCCTCGCGCCCGCTGGTCCACACCTTTGTGGCGAGAAAGACACGCGCCCGCGCACCGGCAGCGGCGACGAGATCGCCGGTCACCGCCTCGGCGCGGCCGTACATCGGCGAGGTGTCGATGATCCGGCTGCCGGCGTCGACGAACGCCTGCAGCACCGCGGCGAGCGGCTGGCGCGCCCGCTCGTCGGCGCCGACATCGAACGTCTGCGACGTGCCGAGGCCGACAATCGGCATCTCCTCGCCGGAAGACGGGATCGGGCGGCTGATCATCGCGGCGGCGGCCATGGCGTCGGCTCCTCCCCAGAAGCAAAACGGTACGACTGCCGACAGCAAATGGCGTCGATGCACTGCGCTGGATGCTGGCCCCTCACCCCGGCGCTCTCCCCGCTCGCGGGGAGAGGGAGAGCCGCTCAGCCGCCAAGTCCCTCGCCCCGCTTGCGGG
>DASYUS010000345.1:0-19358 GCA_036000945.1 Allostellaceae bacterium | reverse complement strand
CGCAGCGTTTCGAGCAGACGATAGCAGGTCGTCCGGTTCATCCCGGTCCGGGCGGCGAGCTGCTGGACGCTCGACGGTCCGGTCACGTTTAGCTCGCGGATCAAGGCGAGCCCGCGGGACAGCGCTCGGACTGGACGATGGCTCATAGGGCCCTCGTGTTCGCAGTGCGAACATCGCGGATTTTGCCGTGGAAGCCAAGCCGCGGCCTGCTAGCATCGGCTTTCCGCTCGAAGGAGGCACGGCATGCCGGCGCGCACGGGACAGCAATACATCGACGGGCTCCGCGACCAGGAGCGCGAGGTCTGGCTCGGCGGCGAACGGGTGCGCGACGTGACGACGCACAAGGGGCTGTCGGGCGGCGTCAAGGCCATCGCCCATCTTTACGACATGCAGCACGAGGCGAAGCTGCGCGAGGTGATGACGTTCAAATCGCCGTCGAGCGGCGAGCCGGTCGGCCGCTCGTTCGACATGCCGAAGACGCGGGAAGCGCTCGAAACCCGCTCGAAGATGATGCTGAACTGGGCGCGCGCGACCTGCGGGATGATGGGGCGCTCGCCCGATTTCATGAACGTGACGTTTGCCGCCTGGGGCGCGGCGGCCGACTTCTTCGGCGAGAAGCGGCCGGAATTCGCCCAAAACATGCGGCGCTATGTCGAATACATCCGCGAGAACGACGTCACGCTGACCCATTCCCTGATCAACCTGCAGCGCAGCCGCAACCTCTCCGGCATGTTCAATCTGAAGGAGGGCACCGCCCTCGAAGTCAAAAAAGAGACCGACGCCGGCATCATCGTGAAGGGCGCCCGCATCCTGGCGACCTTGGGCCCCCTCGCCGACGAGATCGCGGTCTACTCGCCGCGCCTCGCGCGCCACAGCGAGGACCACAGCCCGTTCGCCGTCAACTTCTCGATCCCGTGTTCGGCCCCGGGCCTCAAGTTCCTCTGCCGCGACAGCTTCGACCTCGGCCGCTCGCATTTCGATCACCCCTTGGCCTCGCGCTTCGAGGAGATGGATTGCGTCGTGTTTTTCGACGACGTTTTGGTGCCGTGGGAGCGGGTTTTTCTCCTCTATGACGTCGAGCGGCTCAACCAGACGCCGCACGTCACCCATTCGACGGCCCATTCGGCGCATCAGGGGGCGGCGAAAAACCTCGCCAAATGCGAGTTCGTGCTCGGCCTCGCCCTCTTGATGACGCAGACCCTCGGCAACGCCCAATTGCCGCACACCGAGGAGCGCATCGGCGAGTTGATGCTCTACACCGAACTGATGCGCTCGTGCATGCGGGCGGCCGAGGCCGACGCCGCGATCGACCGCTGGGGCGTCATGTGCCCGGCCATCCTGCCGGTCGAGTCGACGCGCAATCTGATGATGACGTGCTATCCGCGGATGATCGAGATCCTGCAACTGCTCGGCTCGTCGAGTTTCCTGATCCAGCCGAGCGAGCAGGATTTCGAAGGGCCGCTGAAGCCGGAGATCGAGCAATACCTCGCCACCGACAACACCGCCGCGCGCGACCGCGTCAAGCTGTTCCGCCTGGCGTGGGACGCCGCCGGCAGCGCCTTCGGCAGCCGGCAGGTGCTTTACGAGCGGTTTTTCGCCAGCGACCCGTTGACCCGCGCCCGGGCGATGGCAGCGATCTACCCGAAGGGCGAGATGATCGAGCGGGTGCAGGAGTTTTTGGGCCGCGACGACGAGGCGTGATAACATTGCCTCGGAATTGTAGGGTCGGCTGAGCGTTGCGAAGCCCACCGCGTTGTCGACGCCAACCACCGTGATGGGCTTCGCAATGCTCAGCCCATCCTACGGGTGAATCGAAGGGAGAAACGATGGCCAAGCGACCGATGTATTTGCAGCACGTCAACATCTACGTGCGCAACGCCGAGCGTTCGAAACAGTGGTACGAGGAGCTCCTCGGGCTGCACGTCTACGAATATCGGCCGGGCTGGGCGGCGTTCTTGTCGGCCGATGAGGAACAGTCGCATGAGGTGGCGCTGATGCAACTGGGCGACGACGCGCCGTTGCAGCAGAAGGGCCAAGTCGGCCTCAACCACATGGCGTGGCGGCTGGAATCGCTCGACGATCTGAAGGAGTTCTACGCCCGCATCAAGGCGAAGGGCATCAAGCCCGAACACATCTCCGATCATGGCATCTCGCTCGGCATCTACCTGCGCGATCCGGATGGCAACGGCGTCGAGGTGTTCTACGAGCTGCCGCGCGCCGAATGGGGCGTCGACGACCACATCTTCTCGCGCGACCGCGTCGCCCGCGGCCGCTTCCCCGGCCCGTGGGACGCCGAAATCCGCGCCGACGGCGCGCCGACCCCGGCCCCTGCCCCGGTCGCCGCGGAGTAGCAGCAAGATAACTCGCAGCCCCGGCGCAAGCTGGGGCCCACTTCGCGGTCGCTCGAACCTGGGATGGGTGGGTCCCGGCTTGCGCCGGGACTGCGAATTTTGTTGAGGCGTGGGCAATGCAATCGACCGACCCGGCCGCCCTGATGAACGCACCGCCGAGCCATCTGCCGGTGCGGCCGGAGTGGCTCGCCCGCCGAACGGAGGAAATCCTCGAACCCGATTTGCCGATCGTCGACCCGCACCATCACTTGGTCGACCGCGCCAACACCGGCCGCTACCTCCTGCCCGACCTCTTGGCGGACACCGGAACGGGGCACAACCTCACCGCGACGGTCTACCTCGAATGGCTGTCGATGTACCGCGCCGCCGGCCCCACGGAGATGCGCCCGGTCGGAGAGGTCGAGTTCGCCAACGGCGTCGCGGCGATGGCGGCGAGCGGCGCTTGCGGCCAGACGCGGGTGTGCGCCGGCATCGTCGGCTATGCCGACCTGATGCTTGGCGCCCGCGTCGAGCCGGTGCTCGAGGCGATGATCATGGCCGGCGGCGGCCGGTTTCGCGGCATCCGCTACATCACCGCCTCGCACCCCGATGAGGCGGCGCGCGGCTCTTCGATCAACCGGCCGGCCGGGCTCTTGCTGAACGCCAAGGTGCGCGAAGGATTCGCCCGGCTGCACCCGCTCGGCCTCAGCTTCGACGCCTGGATGTATTTTACCCAGCTCGACGAACTTCTTGATCTCGCGCGCGCCTTTCCCGAGACGCCGATCGTGCTCGACCATGTCGGCGGGGCGATCGGCATCGGCCCCTATGCCGGGCATCGCGATGAGGTGTTCGCCGAGTGGAAGAAGAACATCGATGAGCTGGCGCGCTGCCCGAACGTGCATGTGAAGCTCGGCGGGCTCGGCATGCGCCTCTTCGGCTTCGACGCGCATAACGGCGAATTGCCGCCGAGTTCGGAACAGCTGGCGGCATTGTGGCGGCCCTATGTCGAGACCTGCATCGCCGCCTTCGGCCCCAAACGCGCGATGTTCGAGAGCAACTTCCCGGTCGACAAGGGCAGCGGCAGCTATCCGGTGTTCTGGAACGCCTTCAAGCGCATCGCCGCGGGCTCTTCGGCCGACGAGAAGGCCGCCCTCTTCTCCGGCACGGCGAGCCGGTTCTACCGGCTCGGCTGACACCGCTGCCGCGCCGCCGACGGCGCGGATTGTTTACAACGATCTTCAAGCCAAACCATAGCCCGGTGTCAACGCCGGCCGGCGGCACGCAAGTCACCGGTGCATGTCGTCAAAAACTGAGCACCCACGACATTAAGCATGTTTTTTATGGTTAGCGTGCCGCGCCGGCAGTTACAGTAGGCGCCGTGTGCCGACGCTTGCATCGCCGACATCGGCTCACTTATTATAAACGTGACGGCTAATTAAAACAATGCCGTGCGCCAAGGAGTTGTGCCGCGACCGCATCTTTGCTTTGGGGGAGACTGCATGACTCGGCTACCGCCTGCCCGGCCCGACCGGGGCCGGAATGACCGGAGCCTGCCATGAGCACGCAGTGGCTCAATCCGGCAGGCGGCGATTGGACGGTTGGGAGCAACTGGTCGGCCGGAACGCCGACGGCGAGCGACGACGCGACGCTCGGGGTGCTTTCCGCCTCCTACACGGTGGCGCTGACCGCGAGCGGCGCAGCGAACTCGCTGACACTCGGCGGCTACACGGTAACGCTCACCCTCTCCACACCCAGCGGCAATCCGCCGGCGAGCCTCGCCGTTCAAGGCGACCTCAGCAATGCCGGCTCGCTCTACGTTGACACCAGCTATGGCGACGGTGGCAGCTCGCTGACGGTCGGCGGCACGCTGACCAACACCGACTACCTGTCTATCGGCAACAGCGGTCTTGCCGCGGCGACGACGGCGACCGCGGCGGGCCTCGTCAACAGCGGCAGCTTTTACCTCTATGGGGGCAGCGGGACCGACACCAATCGGGCAACGCTCGACATCACCGGCGCAAGCTCGGCGAGCAACGCCGGGTTCTTGCAACTGGCGAGCCAGGCAACCCTTCGCACCCAGGGCGATTTCAGCAACACCGGAACGCTCTACGTCGACGCCAACTACTACGTGTTCGGCAGCGACCTGGCAATCGGCGGCACGCTGACCAACACCGGCAACCTCTATGTCGGTACGAATTATACGACCTCGGGCGGCACCACGGTCAGCGCCGCGGGCCTGGCCAACACCGGCTACATCGCCCTTGCCGGTGGCACCGGGACCAGCACCTACCAGGCGACGCTCGACATAGGGAACGCGGCGCCATCGGTGCTGACCGGCACGTTCAGCCTCTCTGGCAACGCGCTCGCCACGTTCGCCGGCGGCGGCATCACCGGCATTGCCGGCGGTGCGCGGCTCATTCTGAATGGCGGCAATGCGCTGCTCGCCGTCGCCGGCAACACCGGCAGCAACAGCGCGCTGAGCGGTCTGGCGAACAATGCGGGCACCTTGGAGCTGGCCAGCGGCGCCGTGGTCCAGACCCTCGGCGGTTTCAACAACAATGGCTCGCTCTACGTCGATTACACCTACTACACGGCCGGCAGCGATCTGGCGATCGGCGGCACGCTGACCAATGCCGGAACGCTTTATATCGGCGCCAACTACACCAGCGCCGGAAGCACCACCGTGAGCGCCGCGGGCCTGGCCAACACCGGCTACATCAATCTCGCCGGCGGCAGCGGAACGAGCACCTACCAGGCGACGCTCGACATCACCGCCGGCGCCGCTCCATCGCTGCTGACCGGCACGCTCAACCTTTCCGGCAACGCTCTCGTCGAATTCGTCAGCGGCGGCATCACCGGCATCGCCGCCGGTTCGCAGCTGGTGCTGAATGGCGCCACCGCCTTCGTCGCCCTCACCGGCAACACCGGCGGCAACAGCGCATTGACCGGACTGGCCAGCAACGCTGGCACCCTCGACCTGGAAAGCGGCGCTGCGCTCCAGATTTCGGGTGATTTCACCAACAACGGCACGCTGCGCGTCGACTACACATACTACACGGCGGGCAGCGACCTGGCGATCGGCGGAACGCTGAACAACGCCGGCAATCTCTATATCGGCGCCAGTTATACCACTTCGGGGAGCACGACGGTCAGTGCCGCGGGGCTGGCCAATTCGGGCAGGATCTATCTCGCTGGCGGCACCGGGACCAGCACCTACCAGACGACGCTCGACATCACCGCCGGCGCGGCACCGTCGGTGCTGACCGGCACGCTCAGCCTCACCGGCAATGCGCTCGTCGAATTCGCCAACGGCGGCATTGTCGACATCGCCGCCGGTGCGCAACTCATCCTCAATGGCGGCAATGCGTTTGTCGCCGACGCCGCCGCGCCCGGCAGCAACAGCGCGCTGAACGGCCTGATGAGCAATGCCGGTTTCCTGGAGCTCGACAACGGGGCGGCGATCCAGACCTCGGGCGACTTCAACAACGACGGCTATCTCAGGGTCGACTACACCTACTACACCTTCGGCAGCGACCTGGCGATCGGCGGCACGCTGAACAACGCCGGTTCTCTCTATATTGGCGCCAATTACACCGGCGCCGGAAGCACCACCGTCAGCGCCACGGGTCTGGCCAACACCGGCAACATCTACCTCGCCGGCGGCACCGGGACCAGCACCTACCAGGCGACGCTGGACATCACCGCTGGGGCGACGCCGTCGCTCCTCACCGGCATCGTCAGCCTCTCCGGTAATGCGTTGGTCGAATTCGCCAGCGGCGGCATCACCGGCATTGCCGGCGGCTCGCAGCTCATTCTGAATGGCGCGAACGCGTTTATCGCCGATGCCGGTGCTCCCGGCAGCAACAGCGCCCTCAGCGGGCTGGCGAGCAACGCCGGAACCTTGGAACTGGACAGCGGGGCGGTGGTCCAAACCACCGGCAATTTCACCAACGACGGCACGCTCAGGGTCGATTACAACTACTACACCTTCGGCAGCGACCTCGCGATCGGCAGCACGCTAAACAATGCCGGCTACCTCTATATCGGCGGCGGCTACACCACCTCGGGGAGCACCACGGTCAGCGCCGCAGGCCTGGCCAACACCGGCGCGATATACCTTTACGGCGGCACCGGCACCAGCACCTACCAGGCGACGCTCGACATCACCGGCGGGGCGGCGCCATCGGTGCTGACCGGCAACGTCACCCTTTCAGGCCATGCGCTGGTCGAGTTTGCCGGCAGCAGCAGCATCAGCAGCATCGCCCAAGGCAGCCAACTCTTTCTTCGCGGCAACAGTGCCTTTGTCGCCGACGCCGCTGCGCCAGGCAGCAACAGCGCGCTCGACGGCCTCGCAAGCAATGCCGGCATCCTGGAACTGGACAGCAGCGCCGCCATCCAGACTTCAGGCAGCTTCAGCAACGACGGCACGCTCTACATCGACGGCTACTATTACGGCACCGGCGGCGCCACGCTGTCGTTCGGCGGCGTCCTGACCAATACCGGCAACTTGGTCATCGGCAACAACGGCCTTGCGGCGGCGACCACGGTGAGCGCGGCGGGACTGGCCAACGCCGGCAACATCACACTGACCGGCGGCATCGGCACGGCCGGCAACCAGGCGGTGCTCGAGATCACCGGGCCGGCAACCGACAGCGGAACGATCACCATCTACGGCGATGCCGCGCTCAACGCCGGTTCGCTGACGGTCGCCAATGGCGGCTCGGTGACGCTGACCTCCGGAGGCACGACGAGCGGGGTGAACATCGGCGCCGGAGGGCGGGAAATCGTCGCTAGCGGCGGCATTACCATCACGCCGACGATCGCCGGCGGCATCCTCGAACTCGCCGGCGGCACGGTTGCCGGTGGCGGGATCGTGTTTATTGCCGGCGACGGCACGCTGCGGATCGACAACAACACGATGCCGACCGCCCCGATCAGCGGCTTCGCGGCGGGCGATGCGATCGATCTGCGGGCGCTCAGCTTCGATTCGACGACCACCGCCAGTTACGATTCGGCGACGAGCGTGCTGACCGTCAGCGGCGGCGGCGTGACCGACATGCTGACGCTGAGCGGCATAGCGCCAAGCGCCGGGTTCGCGGTCGCCAACGACGGCGTCGGCGGCACGCTGGTCACCCTGATGCCGGCCGCCGCGGGCGCGCAATGGACCAATTCGGCCGGCGGCGACTGGAACGTTGCCGGCAACTGGGCGGGCGGCGTGCCGACATCGACGACCGACGCGGTGATTGGGACGCCGGGCGGCTACACCGTCTTGCTGACCGCCGGCGGCGCGGCCAACTCGCTGCTCATTGATCACGCCGGCGCCAACCTCAGCATCGTCACGAGCGGCCGAACTGGGGGAAGCCTTGCAATTCAGGGCGACCTGACCAACCGGGGCGGGGTCTACGTCGACACCGGCGCCGGTGTCGGCGGCAGCACGCTGTTGGTCGGCGGCGCGCTGACGACTTCCAACTACCTACAAATCGGCAACGGCAATCTGTCGGCGGCAACTACCGTCAGCGCCACCTCGCTCAGCAACGCCGGAACCCTCTATCTGCTGGGCGGATCGATCGCCGGTTCGACCCTCGATGTCGCCGCAGATTTCAGCAATGGCGTCAATGTCTACATCGACAACGGTTCGGGCCAGGGCAACAGCCGGCTCAATGTCGGCGGGACGCTGACCAACACGAATTATCTCTACATCGGCAACAGCAGCCTTTCCGCCGCGACGATCGTGACCGCCGCCGGTCTGGCGAATACCGGGACGATCTACCTCACCGGCGGCGTCGGGACCAACACCAACCAGGCGACGCTCGACATCACCGCGGGCACGGCGCCAACGGTGCTGACCGGCACGCTCACGCTCTCCGGCCGCGCGCTCTTGGAGTTTGCCGGCGGCAGCATCGCCACCATCGCCTATGCGTCGCGGCTGACCCTTAACGGCAGCGACGCCTTCATCGCCGACGCCGCCGCGCCGACGAGCAACAGTGCGCTCAGCGGACTGGCGAGCAACAACGGCTATCTCGAACTGAACAGCGGCGCGGCGATCCAGACCGCCGGCGATTCCAGCAACAACGGCACGCTCTACGTCGATTACCTCTACTACAACACCTCCGGCGGCAGCAGCCTCTCGGTCGGCGGCACGCTGACCAACACTGGCACCCTCTATATCGGTCCGTACGCCAATCAGCCCATTTCCGGGAGCAGCACCGTCAGCGCGGCGGGGTTGGCCAACACCGGCAACATCGCGCTGACCGGCGGTACCGGCACCAGCACCTACCAGGCGATGCTCGACATCTCCGCGGTCGCCGCGCCGTCGGTGCTCACCGGCACGTTCAATCTCTCCGGCCATGCGCTGCTCGAGTTCGCCAGCGGCAGCATTGCCAGCATCGCCAACAACTCCCGGCTCACCCTGAGCGGCGTCGATGCGTTTGTCGCCGACGCATCGAACATCACCGCCAACAGCGCCCTCGGCGGGCTGTCAAGCAATGCCGGTTATCTCGAGCTGAACAGCGGCGCCGCGATCCAGACTGCCGGCGATTTCAACAACAACAGCACGCTCTACGTCGATTACCTCTATTACAACACCTCCGGCGGCAGCAGCCTCGCGGTCGGCGGCACCCTGACCAACGTCGGCACCCTCTATATCGGTCCGTACGCCAATCAACCTATTTCCGGGAGCAGTACCGTCAGCGCGGCGGGGTTAGCCAACACCGGCAACATCGCGCTGACCGGCGGCAGTGGGACCAGCACCTACCAGGCGACGCTCGACATCTCGGCCGCCGCGGCACCGTCGGTCCTCGCCGGCACGTTCAACCTATCCGGCCATGCGCTGCTGAAGTTTGCCGGCGGCAGCATCGGCAGCATCGGCAGCGGCGCGAGGCTGACCTTGGGCGGCGTCGATGCGTTCGTCGCCAACACCACAAACCTCGCCGCCAACAGCGCGCTCGGCGGGCTGACCGGCAACTCCGGCTATCTCGAGTTGAACAGCGGCGCCGCGATCCAGACCGCCGGCATTTTCAACAACAACGGCACGCTCTACGTCGATTACCTCTATTACAACACCTCCGGCGGCGGCAGCCTCGCGGTCGGCGGCACCCTGACCAACGCTGGTACCCTCTATATCGGTCCGTACGCCAATCATCCCGCTTCCGGGAGCAGCACCGTAAGCGCTGCGGGGTTGGTCAACACCGGCAACATCGCGCTGACCGGCGGCATCGGGACCAGCACCTATCAGGCGACGCTCGACATTTCCGGTCCGGCACCGACCGCACTGACCGGCACGTTCAATCTCTCCGGCAATGCGCTGCTGGAATTTGCCAGCGGCGGCAGCATTACCGGCATCGCTGCCGGTGGCAGCCTCACCCTGAAAGGCACGTCGGCATTCGTCGCCGACGCCGCCGACACCACGAACAACAGCGCGCTCGGCGGGTTGGCAAGCAATGCGGGCTATCTGGAATTGGACGGCGGCGCCGCGATCCAGACCGCCGGCGGTTTCAGCAACAACGGCACGCTCTACGTCGATTACCTCTATTACAACACCTCGGGCGGCAGCAGCCTCGCGGTCGGCGGCACCCTGACCAACGCCGGTAGCCTCTATATCGGTCAATACGCCAATCAGGTCGGCCCCGGGAGCACGGTTACCGTGGCGGCGCTCGACAACTCCGGCACGATCTACCTGTTCGGCGGCACCGGGACCAGCACCACCCAGGCGACGCTCGATATCACCGCGGGCACGGCGCCCGCCGTCCTGACCGGCACATTCGACCTCTCCGGCCATGCGCTCTTGGAGTTTGGCAGCGGCGGTATCAACAGCATCGGCTACGGCGCCAGCCTCAGTCTGACGGGCCCCGACGCCTTTGTCGCCGATGCCTCGATCAACACCACCACCAACAGCGCGCTCGGCGGCTTGGCGAGCAACGCCGGAAATCTCAACCTCCGAAGCGGCGCTTCGATTCAAATCACCGGCGATTTCGGCAACAGCGGCTATGTCCAGCTCTATGACTATTACGCCAATGCCGTCAGCAATCTGACGATCGGCGGCACGCTGAACAACACCGGCAACCTCTACCTCAACAACCAATCGACCTCCGGCACCACCACGATCACCGCTGCCGGCCTCGACAACGGCGGAACCATCAACCTCTACGCCAACGTCGGCACCAGCACCTACCAGACGGTGCTCGACATCGCCGGCGCCGCAGTCAACCGCAACTCGATCTACGTCTACGGCAACAGCGTCATCAGCGCGACTTCGCTGACGCTCGTCAATGGCGGCACGCTGTCGCTCCAATCCGGCGGCACGGCGACCGGGGTGATCGTCGGCGCCGGCGGTCACGAATACGTCTACAGCGGCGGCGTCAGCACCGATGCCATGATCGCCGGCGGGATTCTCGAACTGGCCGGCGGCGCCGTCACCGCAGCGACGATCGACTTTGCCCCGACCGGCAGCGGCGAGCTGCGGATCGACGGCACGACGATGCCGTCGAATGCGATCGCCGGCTTCCATGCCGGCAATGTGATCGATTTGCGCGGGGTCACCTTCGGCAGCGCGGCTACCGGGGTCATTGGTGCCGCCAACGTCCTGAGCATTACCGCCGGCGGCAACACCTACGCACTGCAGCTCGACACGCTGCATTATTACACCGGCGCCAGCGTCATCTTGACGAGCGACGGCGCCGGCGGCACCGATGTGGCGGTCACCGGCCCGCCGATCTTCGTGTCGTCCGGCCAGACGCTGACGATTTCGTCGGGCACCACCTACGACAACGTCAACGTGCTGAACGGCGGCACTTTGATCGTCCTGCCTGGCGGCACCGCGACCGAGACGATCGACAGCGGCAGCGAACTGCTCAGTGGCACCGATCTCAACGGCGTCGTCGGCGGCGGCATCCTGACTGTCGCGGCCGGCGGCCTGGCATCGGCGACGACAGTGTCGGCGACCGGGCAGATGACGGTGACATCGGGCGGCTTTGCCGTCGATGCGACGATCGCCGGCGGCTGGCTGGACCTTGACGTCGGGGCGGTCGTCAGCGGGTCGATTGCGTTTGCCGGCACCGGCAGCACCCTCGAGATCGACGATGCGACGATGCCGACCAACACGATCACCGGGTTCTCTTCCGGTGACATGATCGACCTGCGGGCGTTGGCGTGGAGCCCGACCAATTCGGCCAGCTTCAACCCCGTCACCAACAGTCTCACTGTGACCGGCGGCGGCACGACCGACATCCTGACGCTGACCGGGGTGCCGGCCGGCACGCGGTTCGCGGTGACCAGCGACGGCTTGGGCGGCACGCTCGTCGGCCAGTTCCAGAACAACGGGACGCTGACCGGTAGCTACCTCGACGGCGTCGTCCTCAGCAATCCGACGACGCAGAACCCGACGACGCTGGCGACTGGCGGCTACATCGCAAACCAGACCGCGGCCTATAACGGCGACGCCGTCTATGGCACCAACGCGGCCGCCTGGGCCTTCCGCAACTTCGGGACGATTAACGGCACGGCGGGCGCCGGGGTGGATCTGGCCGCCGGCGGCACGGTCACCAACGCCGCTGCCACCGCGTCGATTGCCGGGTATATCAAAGGCATCCTCATCCAGGGTTCGCCCGGCACGGTCGACAATCTCGGTACGATCATCGGCACCGGCACCAACGGCATCGGCGTCTATCTGGCGGCGGGCGGCAACGTCAGCAACGGCACCAGCGGCGCCGGCGCGCTGATCAGCGGCGGCTTCGCCGGGGTCAAGCTCGCCAGCGGCGGCAGCGTCAGCAACGGCGCAAGCGGTGCGGCCACGGCGACGATTACGGGCGCCAAGTATGGCGTCTGGGCGGAGACCGGCGCGGCGACGCTCGGCAATTTCGGCACCGTTGCCGCGACCGGCTCGTACGGCGATGCGGTGTTCCTGTACAGCGGCGGGACCGTTACCAATGCCGTCGGCGCACTGATCACCGGCGTGTCCGATGGCGTCTGCATCATGGGCGGCCCTGGGACCGTGATCAATTCCGGCAGCATCGCCGGCGCCGTCGCCATCGAACTCCAGGCCGGCGGCAATGTCAGCAACGCGGCGAACGGATCGGTTGCCGGAGGGGGCGACGCGGTCCGCATCAACGGCACTGCCGCGGCGGTGCTCAATCTCGGCAACATCGCCGGTACGACCGGGCGAGGGGTCATCCTTTCCGCCGGCGGCAGCGTCACCAACGGGGCGACCGGCACGGTCAACGCGCTGATCACCGCCGGCGGCAACGCCGTCGATTTCGGCTACGGCACCGGCTCGTTGGTCAATTTCGGGACGCTGGCGAGCACCGGCGGAGGCTTTGGGGTTTATGGCGGCAGCGCCGGCGGGGTTACCAATTACGGGCAGATCGTAGGTTCCCAGGGAGTTAATTTCGCCTCCGGCGGCAGCGTTACCAACGGTTCCGTTGCCCTGACGAGCGCGTCGATCAGCGGCTACGACGAGGGCGTCCGCATCGAGAGAGCCGCCGGTGCGGTGACGAATTTCGGCTCGGTCACCGCCGGCGGCAGCTCCGGTGATGGGGCGCTGCTGCTGGCCGGTGGCAGCGTGACGAATGCGCTGACCGGGGTGATCGCCGGGCCGGCGACCGGCGTCAGCGTCGCGGGAGCCTCTGGCACGATCGTCAATAGCGGGCTGATTTCCGCCAGCGGCGGCGCCTATCCGACCGGGGTCTACCTGGCGGCCGGCGGTACCGTCGTCAATTCCGGGACGATCAGCGCCGCTACCGGCACCATCGGCACCGCCATCGACCTCGCCGCCGGCGGCACGATTGTCAACAATGCCGGCGGGGTGCTGTATGGCGCCGACCGCGCAATCGGGATCGGCGGCACCGCCGGCAGCGGCAGCATCGCCAATGCCGGCACGATCTCGGGCGGCGTTGACGCCATCGATCTCGGCGTGGCCGCGGTGGTCGGCAATTCCGGTACGATCGTGGCTGCCGGCCGGTTCGGCATTTTCCTGACCGCCGGCGGTTCGGTGACCAACGCCTCCTCCGGTCTGATCGCCGGGTACACCGGGGTCCTCGCCAACTACGTCGCCGCCACCGTCGCCAATGACGGCACGATCATCGGCAATGGCAGCAGCGGGGCCGGGGTCGACCTCGCCTTCGGCGGCGGGACGCTGATCAATGGCGGCACGATCACCGGCGTCAGCGGTTACGCCGTCAGATTTGGCGGCGGCAACAACCGCTTGATCATCGAGCCGGGCGCCGTGTTCGTCGGCGCCGCTTACGGCGGGAACGGCAACAACGACGTGCTGGAACTGGCGGCGGGCACCGGGTCGATCGACGGCAGCCCTGGCCAATACTCCGGCTTCGAGAATCTCACGGTCGACCTTTTGGCCGACTGGCAGCTGACGGGGTTGGCCTCGCTCGCCGCCGGCGGCACGCTGTCGAATTCCGGGACGCTCACCGTTGCCGACAGCCTCGCGGTCGGCGGCGACCTCGTCGACACCGGAATCATCAGGGTCGGTGCGGCGGCGACGCTGGCGCTGGCGAACGGCGCCAGCGGCACCGGCAGCATCGCCTTCGCCGGCGCCGGCGGAACGCTCGAGATCGACGGCACGACGATGCCGGCGGCGACGATCACGATCAGCGGCTTCACGCCGGGCGAGACGATCGATCTGCGCGGCGTGGGCGGCGGCAACGCCGGCAGCGTGACGCTCGACGCCGGCAACCTGCTGACCGTGTTCGAGGGCGGCAGCTCGTATGCATTGCAGCTCGACCCGGCACAGAGTTTCGGGGGGTTCGGGCTCGTCGCCGACGGCTTTGGCGGCACCGACATTCTTTCGCTGGCGCCGGTCGTTGTGTCGGCCGGCGTGCCGTTTGTCGTATCGGCCGGGCAGACGCTGATCGGCGTCTTGGTCGAGAGCGGCGGCGTCCTCGAAGTCGGGCCGGGCGCCCAGGTGTTCGGCACGCAAATCTCTGCGGGCGGCACCGAGATTATCGATTCGGGCGGCTTCGACAGCGGCACCCTGGTCTTCAGCGGCGGCCTTCAGATCGTTTCGTTGGGCGGCACGGCGCTCGACACCACGCTCGAGGGCGCGGCGACCCAGACGGTGTTCGGCTCGGCCGGCGGCACGACGGTAAGTGGCAGCCTTACGCAGATCGTCGGATCAGGCGGCGTCGCGAGCGGCACCATCATCCTGAGTGGCGGTTTGGAGACCGTCCAGGCGGGCGGCCTCACGATCGATACCGTGATCGCCGGCGGCACCCTGGACTTGGACGCCGGCGCGCTCGCCAGCGGCACCATCGATTTTTCCAGCATCGGCGGCGTGCTGGAGATCGACAGCAACACGATGCCGACAGCGACGATCGTCGGCTTCACGGTCGGCGACTCGATCGACCTGCGCGCCCTGAGCTTCGATCCGACCAATTCGGCGACCTACAACTTCACCACTGGCGTACTGACCGTCAGCAGCACCAGCACGACCGACACGCTGACAATGAGCGGCGTCACCGCCGGCACCACCTTCGCGGTCGCCAGCGACGGCGCCGGCGGTACGCTGGTTCAGCAGATCGCCCGCTCGCCGAGCCTCTTCGACTTTGTCTTCACCTACAATGACGGCCAGGATTACTATTACGGCACGGTCTGCGACGACGGCACCTACGGCTACCGGGTCGGGCAGACGATCACCGCTCTGCCGGGGATCGCCCTTGCCGGCCAATACGAAATCTTTGCCCAGGAGGGGCTGCCGACGTCGCGCGCGGTCGGCACCGTCCTGGTCATCAATTATTCGCATGGCGGGCCGGGGGTGGCCTCGCCGACGCCGCTCGGCTTCAGCACCCCAGGGACCGCCGGCTCGAACGGGCTCGGCAGCGAAAGCGACGCGGTTCTCGGCACCGATGGGCAGCTCCACTCGTTTGGCCCCACCACCGGCGGCGAGCTGAGCTTCCCGACCGCCGACCTTTACGGCTTTGTCTTCACCTATGCCGACGGCGCCGCGTTCTACTCGGGCAGCGTTGCGGTAACCACCGGCACCACGCCGGTTATCCCCGCGGTTGCCGGCATGCTCGGCAGCTATTCGGTCTTCGCCCAAGGGGTGACGACGCGCGCCGCTAACACGGTCGTCGTCGACCGCTTCACCGTCGGCGATGTGTCGTTCACACCTGACCGCAATGGCGCGATTGACGGGACCGGCGGCCTTGGCTCGGAGACCGACTCGATCACCGTCAACGGCACGACGCAGAGCTTCAGCGACACCCAGGAACCGGTATTGACGCTGATCGTGCCGACAGTGCCGCCCACGCCTCTGCCGGGGACGAGCACGGTGATAATCGCCGAAGTGAACCAGGTCTTCAGCGACGTGCTCGGCCGCAGCCCAACCGCCACCGAGCTGCAGACTTACAGCGCCGCACTGAGCGGCGGCACGAGCCTCGCCTCGATCCGCACGACGCTTGCTCAGTCGGCCGAGGCGCAGGACGACCTCAATGGGCTCTACCTGCAGATCTTCAACCGCCCCGCCACGACAGGCGAGCTGTCCACCAATACCGGCGAACTCGCCGCCGGTTCGAGCCTGCGGACCGTACAGCTGATGCTGGCGCAATCCTCCGAGGCGATGAGCGATATTGCAACGATCTACAGCGAGGTGCTGGGACGCGGCGCGGCCGGCAGCGAGCTGACTGCCTATATGGTCCAGCTCGGCAACGAACCGGCCGCCGAGCCGGCCGATTCAAGCGGCCGCTCGGGCATCATCGGGGTACGCGACATCATCGCGCATTCGTCCGAGGCGCAGACGGATTTGATGCAATTGTTTCAGGGGATCATCGGCCGCGCGCCGGGGGCCGACGAGCTAGTCGGTCTGGAAGATCAGCTGAGCAAACCCGGCTTTTCGCTGGCAACGCTCGGGACCGCGCTCACCAATGACGGTGCGGCCGCCGCCGGGACGACGATCGTTGCCGGCGCCGGCAGCACAACGCTGAATGTGGCGGCGGGAACCCCGACCCTTTTCGACTTCACCAACCTCGCCTTCGGCAACGACACGATCGTCGGGTTCGACCCGTTCCTCGACACGATCGAGCTGCCGGACGCACTGGTCGCCAATCTCGCAACGCTGCTGCAGGAGGGTGTCAGCGCTGCCGGCGGCGGCACCCTGATCGCCGTCAATCCGAGCCAGTCGATCCTGCTGAGCGGCATTGCCCCGACGAGCATCGGCCAGACCAACTTCCTCCTGGTCTGACAGGTCTATTTCGGGCCGGTTGTGGTAGGCGCGGCCGCTTCGGTTGCGGCGGCGCTCGCTTCGGCGAGCGCCTGTTTGAGGTCGGGATCGTCGGGCGCGAGCTTCAGCGCGCGGGCATAGGCCTCGCGCGCCTTCTCCGGCCGGTTCAGTACCATGTAGGAGCGGCCAAGCCGGGCCCAGCCGACGACATCGTCCGGTTGCTGTTCGAGCCGTGCCGCCAGCCGCTCGACCATCGCGTCGATCATCGCCTGCCGCTCTTGCGGCGAGGCCTTGGAGGCCGCGTCGATCGCCGCGGCCTCGGCCGGCGGCGCCGCGCCGCCCGACGCCTTGAGCGCGGCCGAGGCCTCAGCGATCCGCCGGTGCACCAGCGGCAGCCAGTCGGCATCGGCCGGCGAATCCGCCGCGAGGTCGCGCCACGCCTTGAGAGCCCCCGCCACATCGCCCGCTTGCAGCTGCGCCAGCGCCAGGTAATAGCGCGAGCGCGGCGCCGCCTTCTTGTCGTTGAGCCCGGCCGCGAACGCCTCGCGCGCCTGCGGTGTGACGGTCCCACCGGCCGCCAGCACCGATGCCTCGCCCCAATCGCCGACGATATCGGCGCGATGGCCGGACAGGTCGACGGCATGGCGATAGGCATCGACAGCTTCGGCGAAGCGGCCGAGGCTCAGTTCGGAGCGGGCGAGCAGAAGCCAGCCGGTAAGATCCTCGGGGTGCGCCTTCAGGTGCGCCCTCAGCCGGGCGAGCACCTCGTTCATGTCGGCGTGGCCGGCGTCCTGCGCGGCCGGGCCGGCCGCAGCGCCGGCGCGCTCGGCAAACGGCCGGTCGGGCATGGCAGGCGAGCCGAGCTGCCAATAAAGCGTCCAGGCGGCAACCGGCAGCAGGAGGACCGCCAGCGTTGCCGCGGTCAGCATCGCCGCGCTGCCACCCGGTGCGACATCGGCCGGCTTCAGCGCGAGGATGCGGCGGCCGATCTCGGCCCGCGCCGCCTCGCTCTCTGCCTCGCCCAACAGGCCGCGCGCGCGATCGCGCTCGAGTTCGGCCAGCTGATCGTGATAAACGGCGAGGTTGTAGGCATCGCGCGAGGCTGCGCTCCGCCGGCGCCACAACAGCGGCACCAGCAACAGCGCCAGCGCAAGCGAGGTCATCGCAACGAGGGCGACGGCGAGGCCGATGCTCACCGCTCCGACTCCTCACCGAGCATCGCGGCAAGGCGTCGGCGCTCGGTGGCGCTCAGTGGTTCGGGCGGCGCCGTCGCCGGGCGACGGTAGTACCGCACCAGCGCTATCCCGCCGAGCAGCAGGATCAAAATCGGCCCGCCCCACAACAACAGCGTCGCGCCGTCGAAGGGCGGCCGGAGCAGGACAAAATCGCCGTAGCGCGAACGGATAAAGGCGATCACTTGGTTATCGCTGTCGCCCGCCGTGATGCGCTGGCGCACCAGCACGCGCAAATCGCGCGCAAGCTCAGCCTCGGAATCGTCGATCGACTGGTTGCGGCATACCAGGCAGCGCAGTTCGCGGCTCACCTCGCGCGCCCGCGCCTCCAAGACCGGATCGGCCAGCACCTCGTCGGGGCGCACGGCTTGGGCCGGACTGACGGCGAGAAATGCCAACATCGCAAAAAGCACTGAACCAAAGCGCAAATGACCTGCGACTGTCGTCATCACCGCTCTAACCGTGCGACGAGCGGCAGGATCGTGTCCGCGACTGTGGCCGCGGTCAGTGCGCCGACATGCTTGTAGCGGATGCGGCCGCTGCGATCGACGATGAAGGTTTCCGGCACGCCGTAGACGCCCCACTGGATGCCGACCCGCCCGTCATCGGCGCCGATCCGTTCGTAGGGGTTGCCGAGTTCGGCGATCCATGCGCGGGCGACCTCCCCCTTGTCCTTGTAATTGATGCCGTAAATCGCGACGCGCTTCGTCTGGGCGAGCGCCGTGAGGACGGAATGCTCGGCGCGGCACGGGACGCACCACGAGGCGAACACGTTGACCAGGCTCACCTGCCCGCCAAGGTCAGCGGTTGAAAACCCGGGGTCGCCGGGGGTCAGCGGCGGCAGCGCGAATTGCGGCGCCGGCTGGTCGATCAGCGGCGACGGCAGCACGTTCGAGTCGATGCCGAGGCCGCGATAAAACCCCGCCGCCAGCACCGCAAACAGCACGGCTGGCAGCAGATAGATCCAACCCCGCCGGTTCATTCGGCCGCCTGTATCCCCGGCGCGGCAGCCGCCCTCGCGCGCCGGACCGGAGCCCCGACACGATGGCGCCGGTCGGTCAGCGAGATGAGGCCGCCAAACGCCATCGCCGCCGCGCCGAGCCAGATCCACGGGACCAGCGGGTTGTAGTAGAGGCGCAGCACGTAGGCCCCATCGCCGTCGGGGTCGCCGATCACGGCGTAGACGTCGGAGAGCAGGTTGGTGCGGATTGCCACCCCGGTCTGCGCGCCGTTCTCGATCTGGTAGAACCGCTTCTCCGGGTGCAGCGCGGCGACCGCCCGGCCGTCGCGCAACAGGCGCATGTCGGCGCGGGTCGCGGTGTGGTCGGGACCGCGGACTTCGTTGACGCGGTCGAAGGCGATCGTATAGCCGGCGAGATCGAAGGACTGCCCGGGCTTGCCGCTGACGATCTTTTCCTCGGTCCAGGCGGTGGACCCGGTGATCCCGGCGATCACCACGGCCATGCCGGCATGGGCGAAGGTCATGCCCCAGGCGGCGCGCGGCAGGTGCACTGCGCGCCGCAACACGGCGGGGAGCGGCTCGGTGAAGAGGCGCACCCGCTCGGCCAGCTCGGACAGCGTCGCCGCAAAGAGCCAGGCCGCGAGCGCCAGGCCGCACGCCGCGCCGATCGA
>DASYUS010000344.1:0-2973 GCA_036000945.1 Allostellaceae bacterium | reverse complement strand
CCGCCGCCGCGCTTCAGGTATTCGACGATCCAGCCGGGATGCGTCATCGCCTCGATCAGGATCGCCGGCTTGAGACTGAGGGCCTGCGTCAGGCCGCCGCGGATGTTGCGGAAACCGTTGCGGATGTTGCGCTCGCGCTTCGACCCGACCGGCGTGTCGACGGTCAGCACCAAGGCGCCGAGCCCGGCATCGGCGGTGCGCCGGATCAGGTCGGCGTTGATCTCCGGCTTGCGCGCGGCATAGAGCTGGTACCAGTGGTTTTTCGGAGCGATCTTGGCGCACGCCTCGATCGTCTCGCTGCTGCCGCCCGACATGATGTAGGGGATGTTGGCGTCGCGCGCCGCCTCGGCCAGCATCAGGTCGGTGTGGTTGCGAAAGAGGCTCGTCCCGCCGGTCGGCGAGATGCCGAACGGGCTGGAAAATTTCTGGCCGAACAGCGTCTGCGACTGGTCGCGCACCGAGACATCGACGAGATAGCGCGGCAAGAGCCGGTGCTTGTGGAAGGCCGAAGTGTTGCGGGCGAGGCCGCGCTCGTCCTCGAGGCCGCCCTCGATGTAGTCGAAGGCGATCTTCGGCAGGCGCCGCTTCGCCATCCGGTGGAGGTCTTCGATATTGACCGCTTGATCGACCCGCATCGGACTGGCTCCCGCTGAATGTGCCTCAGGCTGCGATACTCGCCCAGCATCGCCGATTTCGGTTGCAGGCGACAATCCCGCGCGGCGTCATGCCGGTGGTGAACAAGGCGCAGGTCTCAATGAGATTGGGCTAGCTCGGCCGGAGCGCGGTGGCCAAGAGGAACATCGCGGGGAGGCGCACGCCGTCCGGCGTCGCATAGGCCGCGAGCGCCGCCTCGGTTTCGTCGATGATCGCCTGGCGCGTCGCGTCGTCGGCACCCTTCTCGTCCATCAGCCGCTGCACCGCGCCGAACAGCGCCACGTGCTCGGCCATGCTCGTCGCCGAGCCGCCACGCACGTGAAACCGCTTCGGCGTGATGGCGATGTCGGCGAACCCCGCCGCGGCAAGGATCCCCCGGAAGTAATCGCGATCGCTGAACACCTCCGCACTTGGCGCATGTGCCGGCGCCGGCGACGGCGCGCCGAGATGCCTGAGCGCGATGTCGTACGGGACCTTGCGGTGAACGTTTTCCTCGATCGACGCCCACACCGCCATGCACAATCGTCCACCAGGGCGCAACGCACAGCAAAGATTGCGAAACGCCGCCGCCGGGTCGGCGAAGAACATGACGCCGAACCGCGACGTCACCAGGTCGAACGAGGCAGGCGTCAGCGGATGCACCTGCGCGTCGCCGAGGATCAGGCTCACGTTGGCGAGCCGCTGCTCGGCGACCCGCTGGCGCGCCACCGCCAGCATCGGTTCCGCGATGTCGATGCCGGTGACGTGGCCCGTCGGCCCGACGGCGGCGGCGTAGGGCAGCGTCGTCGCGCCGGGGCCGCAGCCGACATCGAGGACGCGCTCGCCGGGGGCCACCCGCGCCGCCTCGAGCAGCATCGCGGTGACCTCGACGTTGCGCGCCTCCTGGACCCCGAGCCGGCCGACCCAGCGCGGCCCGGCGACCTCGTTCCAGTACTGCCGCATCGCGGCGTTGGCGGAACCCTCCGCCGCCGGGCTGACGTTGCTCATTTTGCCCCGACGATGCCTTCCTGGCGGAGCGCGTCGACTTCCTGGGCGCTCATGCCGAGCCAGCCGCTCAGCACCTCGGCGCTGTGCTGGCCGAGGAGCGGCGACGGCTTCACCCTCGCCGGGCGGCCGTCGAAGCGCACCGGCCACGCCGGCATCTTGACCTTGCCGGTCGTCGGGTGGTCGATCGTCTGCATGATGCCGCGCTCGTCGAACGAGGGGTCGTTCATCAGTTCGAGCGTGTCGAACACGGCGCCCGCCGGCACGCCGGCCGCGCCGATGATCTTCATGCATTCCTCTTTGGTGTGCTCGCGCGTCCACGTCGCAATCAGTTCGTCGACCTCGGCGGCATGCTGGCCGCGGGCCTGCATCGTGTCGTAGCGCGCGTCGCCGATCAGGTCTTCGCGGCCGATGACCTTGAGCAGGCGGCGCCAATGGTCGGGGTTGCCGCGGCTGGTGAAGACGTAGACGTAATCGTTCGGCCCGCCGCCCTTGCACGGGAAGAGCGCCGAGGGGGCCATCGCCGTGCTCGACTGGTTCGAACCGCTACGCAATTGCGCCTTGCCGCTCTGCTGGGTGCGCGAGAACGGCACCCGCATGTAATGCACCATCGCGTCCTGCATCGCGACTTCGAGGCGGTGGCCCTGGCCGGTCTTCTGTCTTTTGTAGAGTGCGCCGAGGATGCTGATCGCCATCAGCATGCCGGTGCCGGTGTCGCCGAAGCTGGGGCCGGGCTTGACCGGCGCCCGGTCGCCATAGCCGGTGACGCTGATCGGTCCGCCGGCGGCCTGCGCGATCATGTCGAAGGCGAGGCCGTTCTCGTACGGGCTGCCGACCCCGAAGCCCTTGACCCGGCAGAAGACGATGCCGGGGTTGATCTTCTTCACCTCGTCGTAGCCGAGGCCGAGGCGCTCGATCGTCCCCGGCGCCATGTTCTCGACCGTGACGTCGGCCTTCGCCAGCAGCGACTTGACGATCTCCAGCCCGCGCGGCGATTTGAGGTTGAGGGTCAGCGATTTCTTGTTGGCGTTGAATTGGTGGAAATACCAGGGGTCGTCGTCGATCCCGCCGGGTTTGAGCCGCCGCCCGGGATCGCCCATCCCCGGGTTCTCGATCTTGACGACCTCGGCCCCGAGCCACGCCAGGCTCTCGGTGCACGACGGCCCCGCCTCGAACTGGGTGAAATCAACGACCTTGATGCCTTCGAGGCAATCGAGCTCAACCGGAATCGTCGCCATCGCTTTTCCTCCGCAAGAGTTGTTGCCGCAGCTTAGCGCGGCCGGGCGGCCAGTGCCATTGCCGGATCATCCGCTTTCAGGAAAACCCATCGACAAG
>DASYUS010000343.1:0-1973 GCA_036000945.1 Allostellaceae bacterium | reverse complement strand
GCCATCGTCTTTGTTTTCAGCGCCTCAAGCTCGGCGCGGCGCGAGGCGGCCTCGGCCGCCGGCAGCGCGGCGGCGAGCGCGGCAAGCGCCTCCCGCGCGTCGGCGACGATGCCGATTGTCGGCCGGGCGATGCGGGTGATCTCGACTGGGTCGAGGTCGATGCGGACGATTTTGATGTCGGGGTCGAGGCCCCAGCGCGTCTGCGGCTGGTTGAACCGGGTGCCGACCGCCAGCACGACATCGACGGTGCGCCACAGCTCGTGCCCGGCCAGCAGGTTTTGCGCGAGGTAGTGGCGGTCGCTGACGACGCCCTTGCCGCCGGTATAGGTGACGACCGGGGCCTGCAGCCGCTCGGCGAGCGCCAGCACCTCGGCGCCCGCGTCGGCACAGCCGCTGCCGACATAGATCATCGGCTGCTTCGCGCCGGCCAGCAGCTTGGCCGCGTCGCCGATGAGCTCGGGATCGGGGAGCGGGGCAGGGGAGGGCGCCGCAGCCGCCGGCAGCGCCACCTCGGTTTCCAGCGCCATGATGTCGAGCGGCATTTCGAGCGCGACCGGGCGCGGCCTGCCGTCGGCCAATTGGGAAAAGGCTTTGTTGACCAGCTTGCCCGCTTCGCTCGGGTGGCTAATCCGCTCGGCCCATTTGGTGAGGCCGCGGAGGATCGACAGCTGGTCCGGGACCTCGTGCAAGAGGCCGAAGCCGCGGCCGATCAGGTTGGAGGGGATCTGCCCCGAAATACACAGGACCGGTGTGTTCGTCGAATAAGCCGTGGCGAGCGCGGCGGCGGTGTTGAGGAGGCCGGGGCCGGGCACCACGGCATAGGCGCCGACCTTGCCGCTAGCCCGTGCATAGCCGTACGCCATGTAGGCGGCGGCCTGCTCGTGGCGCGGGTGGATCACCCGGATCTTCTCGCCGGCATCGTAGAGCGCGACGAAAAGCGCATCGTTCTGCACGCCGGGCAGCGCGAACAGCGTGTCGACCCCGTGCCGCTCCAGCATCTCGACCAATGCCCGGCCGCCCGTCATCCGCGCCATCTCACCCTCCTTATCCCGCCGGCGGCCAGATCCGCGTCCGATGCGGCGCGCCGCTGCTCAGCCTACCTGCAAACGTCGCGAGAATGCACCCGAAAGGCCGCGGCGTCGCCGCCCTGGCCGGCCAACCCCCACCCAACCCTCCCCCGCTTGCGGGGGAGGGGGAATTCGCGCTTGCTTCATCCTCCCCCGCTCGCGGGGGAGGGAGGGGTGGGGGTATTGGGTGCAGCGAAAATGTATGCCGCGCCTTCCGCCTCTGCGTAGGATCGCACTGTCGACACGCCGGAGGGAGATCGATGATCGAAGACACCCTGGACATTGCGACGAAGGACGGCGCGATGGAGACCTTCGTCTGCCATCCCGAGCGCGGCGGTCCGTTCCCGGCGGTGCTGCTGCTGATGGACGCGCACGGGGTGCGCGAGGACTTGCGCGACATGGCGCGCCGGCTCGGCACTGTCGGCTATTACGTGCTGCTGCCCAATCTCTATTACCGGGCGGGCCGCGACACGATCTACGGCCCGAGCGTGCGGGAGGCCGGCAGCGCCGAGCACACGCGGATGCGCGCGGTGCGCACCAGGATGACGATCCCGCCGGTGATGGACGATGTTGCGGCGATGCTCGATTTCATCGACGGCCAGGATGTCGTGATGCACGGCCCGGTCGGGGCGCATGGCTATTGCATGAGCGGCCCTTATGCGCTCGCCGCTGCGGCGCGCTACTCGCACTGCATTGCCGCTGCCGCCTCGTTTTACGGCACGTGGCTGGTCGCCGACGCCGAGGAAAGCCCGCACCGCAATCTCGGCAAGATCCGCGGCGAAGCCTACATCGCCTGCGCCGAGCATGACGATCTGGCGCCGCTGCCGATGGTCGAGGAATTGCGCGGCCTGTTCCGCCGCGCCGGCACCGCCGGCGAGATCGAGCTCTATCCCGGTGTCCACCACG
>DASYUS010000342.1:0-1831 GCA_036000945.1 Allostellaceae bacterium | reverse complement strand
CAGGGCCGTGTTCTCAAATGGGAATACGGGCTGCGCCCGGAATTGTTGGCGGTGACCCAGATCTGGGACGATGCCCCGTCGGAGCGCCTGATCGCTGCCGCCAAGGGGGCGCCCGAAGCAATCGCCGCGCTGTGCCGGCTGGGCGCAGCCGAAAGCGCATCGCTCACCGCCGCGCTCGACGCGATGAGCCGCAGCGGCATGCGCGTGCTCGGGGTGGCCGGCGCCGCGCTGGCGCGCGACGCCGAGCGGCCGTCATCGCCGCGCGAGTTCGCTTTCGAATTTCTCGGCTTGGTCGGGCTGGCCGACCCGCTGCGGCCGACCGTTCCCAATGCCGTCTGCGAATGCCGCAGCGCCGGCATCCGGGTCGTCATGATCACCGGCGACTATCCGCAAACCGCGGCGGCAATCGCTGCCGAGGCCGGCATCGCGGGCGGAACGGTGATGACCGGCAGCGAGCTCGATCGGCTCGGCGATGCGGAGCTGCGCGCGCGGATCGGGGGCACCACGGTGTTCGCGCGCATCATGCCCGAGCAGAAATTGCGCATTGTCGAGGCGCTGAAAGCGAACGGCGAAGTCGTAGCAATGACCGGCGACGGGGTCAACGATGCGCCCTCGCTGAAGGCGGCGCATATCGGCATCGCCATGGGCGGGCGCGGCACTGATGTCGCGCGCGAGGCCGCCGCGCTGGTGCTGCTCGACGACGATTTCGGCTCGATCGTCGCGGCAATCCGCCTCGGCCGCCGGATCTACGACAATCTGCGCAAGTCGATGGCCTACATCCTGGCGGTTCACGTGCCGATCGCCGGCCTCGCCGTGCTGCCGCTGCTGTTCGGCCTGCCGCTGATCTTTACCCCGCTCCACATCGCCTTTCTCGAAATGGTCATCGATCCGGTCTGCTCGATCGTCTTCGAGGCCGAGGATGCCGAACCCGACGCGATGCGCCGGAAGCCGCGCGATCCGGCGGCGCCGCTGATCACCGCAGGTTTCGTGATCTGGAGCCTGTTGCAAGGCGTGCTGGTGCTCGCCGTGGTTGCCGCGCTCTACGTCTGGGCGCTCCACCGCGGCATGCCGGAGGCGGAAGCGCGGGCTCTCACCTTTGCGGCACTGGTAGCGACCAATATCGGCCTGGTCCTCGTCGACCGGGCGGGCAGCGCATCGTTGTTCGGCGCGTTCCGCCAGCCCAACCCGGCGCTGTGGTGGGTGCTGGGGCTGACTTCGGCGATCCTCGCGGCGATTTTCCTGATCGCCCCAGCTCGCGAACTGTTCGGGTTCGGGCCGCTGCATGCCGACGATTTTGCCGTGGCGCTGCTTGCCGGCGTCGCCGCCCTCTTTCTGCTCGACTGGATGAAGCGCCTGATCGGACCGGGCCGGCGAGCGTTTGCCGTTTGACTTCGGTCAATGCGCGAGGGCTCACGACAAACCATGCTGCGCTGCCGCAACAGGATGTCATGCCGATGTCCATTCGCAATTTTGCCAAGCTGTTCCGGCCCGAAAGCGTCGTGCTGATCGGCGCCAGCGACCGGCCCGGCGCGGTCGGCACGGTCGTCGCCCGCAACCTGCGCCGCGGCGGGTTCAAAGGCGAGTTGCTGCTGGTCAACCCGCACCACCGGACGCTCGACGGGATGCCGGTCTACCGCGATGTCGCCAGCCTGCCGCGCCCGGCCGATCTCGCCGTCGTCGCGACGCCGCCCGACAGCGTCGCGCCGCTGATTGCCGAACTCGGCGCCCGGGGCATCCGCGCGGCGGTCATCATCACCGCCGGCTTCGGCGAATTGGGCGAGGGCGGGCGGCATTTGCAGCAGGCCGCGCTCGATGCCGCGCGGCCCTACCT
>DASYUS010000341.1:0-1729 GCA_036000945.1 Allostellaceae bacterium | reverse complement strand
CAGACGACAATGATCTCGAACACCGTCGGCACGACGTTGAACAGCATGAACGACAGGAGGAACTCGATACCGGCGGTTCCGCGCTCGACGGCCCGCGCGAGCCCGCCGGTGCGGCGCTCCAGGTGAAAGCGCAGCGACAGCGCGTGGATGTGACGAAACGCCGCGAGCGCCACCTGGCGCACGGCGCGCTGGCCGACCTTGGCGAAGACCGCGTTGCGCAGCTCGTTGAAGCCCTGCGACATGACCCGGGCGGCGCCATAGGCGAGGATCGCCGCGACCGGCACGGCGATCATGGCGGCTTGCGCCGCGCCCGGCTGGGACAGCGCGTCGACGGCGGCCTTGTAGAGAAAAGGGATCGTGATGTTGACGAGTTTGCCGGCGACGAGCAGCACCAGCGCCAAGACGATGCGGGCCCGCAATTCGAGGGCGTTGCGCGGCCACAGATAGGGGCCAAGCTGCTTGAGCGCGCGCAACCCCTCGCCGAGCCGCTCATCAGGTTCGGGCAGGCCGGCGATCGACGACCGGCCGACCATGCGGGGACTGTGGGGGCTCATCGCGACGACCTCATTCGGCCGGTCCGACCGGCGGTTGCGCACGCGCCACGGCTGTCGTCGCAACCGGGCGCGGCAGCCGCCATCCGATCAACAGCGCGCCGCCGACCAGGGCCGCTCCCCACACGTATGGGCTGCTGCTGCCGAATTCGGCAAACAGCGATCCCGCGACCAGCGGCCCCAGCACCCGCGACAGGCTGCCGACCGATTGCGCGACCCCCATCACCTCGCCCTGCGCATCGACTCCGGCGCGGCGCGAAATGAGGCTGTTGAGCGAGGGCTGCATCGCACCCATGCCGAGCGCCAGAGCGGTCAGCGCGACAACGAGCAGCGGCACGTCGCGAACGACCGGCAGCACGAGGAGACCGAGGGCGATAAGCGCCAGGCCGCCCAGCATCAGCCGCTCCTCGCCGAATCGCGTGGTCAAGGCCCCGATGAGCCCGCCCTGCATCAGCGCCGACAGCAATCCGACATAGAAGAACACGAAGCCGATCGGCCGCGGCCCCCAGCCGAATTGCGCGATCGCCCACCAGGCGAATGTCGTCTCCATGCCGGAAAAGGCGAGAATCACCAGAAAGAACACTAGGAGGAGCCGCGCCAGCACCGGCTGGGCGAGCGCATTCCGCGCCGCCGCGATCCGGCTGCGCGCCGGGAAGACTCGATTCGCCGGGCGGCTTTCGCGCAACATCACGATAACGCCGAGAACTGCGGCAAACGACAGCGCGGCGGCGACCAGGCCCGGGGTTTGGAGATCGGCGGTGGCCAAATCGTTACCAGCGATCAGGCCGCCCAGCACCGGTCCGACGATGAAGCCGAGCCCGAATGCCGCGCCGATCACGCCCATCCCTTTGGCACGCTGCTCCGGTGGCGTCACATCAGCGATATAGGCTTGCGCCGCGGCGATGTTGCCGGCGCAGGCCCCGGCAAATGCGCGCGCGAGAAGCGCCATCCAAAGCGCGGTAGCGAAGGCGAGCCCGAGATAAGCCAGCGCCGCGGCAGCCATGCTCGCCATCAGCACCGGTCGGCGGCCGACACGGTCGCTCAGTCTCCCCCAGAGTGGCGCCGTCATCATCGACATCAGCGAATAGATGGCGAACAGCAGCGTCATTTGCAGCGGCGAAGCGGCAAAACGCTCGGCGTAAAACGGCAGCAGCGGAATGACCAGCCCGAACCCGACC
>DASYUS010000340.1:0-1623 GCA_036000945.1 Allostellaceae bacterium | reverse complement strand
CTCGGATGTCCCGGCGCGACCGGCGCCGCGGCGATGGCCACGGGCGGCGACGGCGCCCGAAATGAGAAAGCGCTGTTCGCACGCGGCAATGTTGCAGGCTTGGCGAACGTCTCGTTCGGAATGGTCGCGGGCGGCGATGGCGGCATGGCCACCGGCAGCGCCTGCGACGGCGGCGGGGGACGCGCATGCTGCAACGGTGGACTTGGTGGCCAGTCTACCTCTCGTGGAGGCCGCGGCGGCGATGCCTCATTGAATCTCATGGGTCTGCCGGCCGCTGCCGCCAGCGGTGTCTTCGGCGGAGACGGCGGCGCCGCGACCGCGACGGGCGGCGACGGTGGCGATGGCGGCGACTGCAAATTCGATGATGCCGGTGACGGCGGCGCCGGCGGTATGGCCCGCGCCACCGGCGGCGCCGGCGGCAGCGCAGCCGGCAGCGGCATCATCGTGCTGGGCGGCAGCGGCGGCGCGGCAACCTCGACGGCTGGTGACGGCGGCGATGGCGGCGACAGCGGGTTCGGCGCTCCCGGCGCAGGCGGCGCCGCGGGCGCGCGCGAGTCGACCGCCGGCACCGGCGGAAGCCCGATGGGAACGGCTGGCCAAACCACCGCGAACGACGGCGCGGCCGGGCTGCCGGGCGGCGATCTGCCGATCACCATCTATTGCTTCGACCTCGGATTCGTCATGGCCGACGACATGAACATGATCAGCCCCGGTGTGCAGGAAGGTCCAGTCTTCGCGGCCGACAACACCACGCAGATTGGAACGCTGTCGGTGGATTTCCCGGAGGATCCCGAGGCCGAATACCGCAAGGGCACCGACCCGGTGGCGCACATCGGCATCATCGACGGAGCGATCTGCATCCGAACTTCCACGCTGCAGCTCGAGACGGAGCCGGGCGTCATTGGCGGCATCCGCCTGACGCCGCTGTTCGGTCAAGGCATCAGCGAAACCGATCCGCTGGTCGTGGAGGCCCTGGATGCGGCGGGTCAGGTGATTGGCATGCGGAGCTTCGCTTCCGTGCCGAACAATTCCCAGAACCCGCAGAATCCACAGACGCTCGACGCAACTTTCAACGTCGATGAATCGGTCGCGAAGTTCCGGATCGTCGTGCCCCCGGACGCATTCGTGACGATCATTCAGATTTATCTGCTGGACCCATAAGTAGTGGCGAAGTGGCGGGGGCTTGACGCCTGCCGTCCTGCCGTATCGCATTCTGCGGATGCCCGGCGTGCGTGTTGCGGCGGTCGTTGCGAACCGCCCGCGCCGCGGCTATGCTTGGGGTGTCCACGGGGCGTAGCTCAGTCTGGCCAGAGCACCTGGTTTGGGACCAGGGGGTCGCTGGTTCGAATCCAGTCGCCCCGATTCGATGACAAAGCCCCGCAAGTCAAGGACTTGCGGGGCTCGTCGTTTTTGAAAGTTTGAACTTTCTGTCGAGCGACCAGCGCGGCATCGCGGTGTGGCAGGCGGTCCCGCCGAGTACGATCTTGGACATCAATCATTCGAATTGCGGACACGAACGAGAGGGCAATCATGAAGATCGTGGTCATTGGCGGCAGCGGGCTCATCGGTAAGCAGCTCGTGAGCAACCTTCGTCGGCACGGCCATGAAGTCGTGGCTGCGTCA
>DASYUS010000339.1:0-2000 GCA_036000945.1 Allostellaceae bacterium | reverse complement strand
TCGGCGACGGTGAGGCGCTGCCAGGCCAGCCCCGCATCGGCGTTGCGCCCCTGCCAACGCAGCGCACCACCGCCGGCGGCAGCCTGAACGGCATGCAGCAGCCTCTCGCATTCCGCCATCAGATCGCGATAGGAGGCGCCGGCCCGGTACCATTCCAGCATCGCGAACTCGGGGTGGTGCGTCGCGCTGCTTTCGCCGTCACGGAAGACGTGAGCGAGTTGCCAGATCCTCGGCATCCCGCCTGCCACCAGCTTTTTCATCGCGAATTCGGGCGACGTGTGGAGGTAGCGCGGGCGCGCACCGCCATCGCGCGGGTCATGCAGCACGGTCGCGAAGGCCTTGAGGTGCGGCTCGAGCCCGGGGCTGACCTGCAAGGCCGGGGTATCGACCTCGACATACCCCTCGGCGGCGAAGAACGTGCGCACCGCGCCGAGGATGCGCCCGCGCGCCGCGAGGTTGGCGCGACGTGTTGCGAGGCGGTCCGGCCGCCACCATGTCGGCGTCATCCGCTTCTCCAAATCCTCAACCGGTGGCGCATTCCGCTTTCCGCGCTGTTCTCAAGCTGATAGGAAGCGCGGCAGATTCCCATATGTCTTCACGAGCCCCTTCGCCATGAAAATCAACGCCATCGATCTGAAGCCGGGCAATGTCCTGGAGCATCAAAACAAGCTGTGGCTGGTCTTGAAGCGCGAGCTGGTGCAGCCCGGCAAGGGCGGCGCCTTCGCCCAGGTCGAGATCAGGGACCTGCGCGGCGGCAACAAATCGACCGAGCGCTTTCGCACGCAGGAGACCGTCGAGCGGGTGCGGCTCGACGAAAAGGAGATGCAGTTCCTTTACGTCGAGGGCGACCAGATCACCCTGATGGACAACGACAGCTTCGAGCAGGTGACGGTGCCGCGCGAGCTGATCGGCGATCCGGCCGATTTCCTCAAGGACGGCATGCTGTGCAAGGTCATGCTCTATGAAGGGACGCCGCTTTCGGTGGAGATCCCGCCGAGCGTCGTGATGGAGGTCGTCGAGGCCGACCCGGTGGTGCGCGGCCAGACCGCATCATCCTCCTACAAGCCCGGCAAGCTCGAAAACGGCCGGCGCGTGATGATCCCGCCGTTTATCGAGGCCGGCACCCGCATCGTCGTCAACACCGCCGACGCCAGCTACGTCGAGCGAGCCAAGGATTGACGATGCCGCTCCCTCCGACCCTCTCCCGCCCGGCGGGGAGAGGGAGAATTACGGCAGGATGAGGGGGCGCCGTCGTGGCCGCACGTTCGCCAATCGTCAACGTGATGGCGAATGCCGCGCTTAAGGCAGCGCGCGCCTTGAAGCGCGATTTCGGCGAGGTCGAGCAGCTGCAGGTTTCGGTCAAGGGGCCGGGCGAGTTTGTCTCGACCGCCGATCTGCGCGCCGAGCGCACGCTGAAGAGCGAGCTGTCGCGCGCCCGGCCGAGCTACGCGATGCTGTTCGAGGAAGGCGGCGCGACCGACGGCGCCGACCCGCACCACCGCTGGATCGTCGACCCGCTCGACGGCACGACCAATTTCCTCCACGGGATCCCGCATTTCGCGATCTCGATCGCGCTCGAGCGCGATGGCGAAGTTGTTGCCGGGGTGGTCTACGAGCCGACCCGGGACGAGATGTTCTGGGCCGAGAAGGGGATCGGCGCCTACCTCAACGACCACCGCCTCAGGGTGTCGGCGCGGCGTCACCTGGCCGACGCGCTGATCGGCACCGGCATCCCGTTCGGCGGCCGCGGCGACCAGCCAACCTATCTGGCGACGCTGGCTCGGGTCGCGGCGGCGACCAGCGGCGTGCGCCGGCTCGGCGCCGCGGCGCTCGATCTCGCCTGGGCGGCGGTGGGACGCTTCGACGCCTACTACGAGCGCGGGGTCAAGCACTGGGACGTCGCCGCCGGCGCGCTGATCTGCGCGCGGGCCGGGCTGGAGGTGCGCGAGCTGCCGCCCGCGCCACCGGCCGACAGCGGCATGCTCGTCGCGCCGCCGGCG
>DASYUS010000338.1:0-2281 GCA_036000945.1 Allostellaceae bacterium | reverse complement strand
GCTTCGGCTGCCACAAGCCGAGCGTCGCACCGGTCGGGTCGGTGAAGATCGAGAACGAGCCGGCGTTGGGCACCTCGGTTACCTCGCGAAGGATCGTCGCGCCAAGCGATTTTGCCTTCGCGGTCGCCGCCGCGATATCGTCGACATTGACATAGGCGAGCCAGGCCGAGGGCGCGCCCGGCATCGGGTGCTGCATCATGCCGCCGCCGGTGCCCTCGCCGACCTCGATCAGCGTGTAGCTCATGCCCTCCCCCATATCCATCTCGTTCAGTTTCCAGTCGAACAGCGACCGGTAGAACGATTTGGCCTGATCGAGATCGGTGGTGGCGAGTTCGACATGCACAAACGGGTTCGCCATGGCACTCTCCGGGTTGCCGTTTCGAGGGGCAGCTTACGTCGCTTCCGAGAACATCCGGTGACAGCTTCCGTCACCAGAGAACATTGTCGCACGCCGTCGGGGTTCCCATAATCTCCGGCAATGGATTTTGAGCTCTCCGACGAGCAGCGCGCCTTCGAGGCGACCGCGCGGCAGTTTGCCCGGGAGGAATGGCTGCCGCACGCCCCGGGCTGGGACGCGCGCGAGGAGTTTCCCGAGGCGGCATTGCGGCAGGCCGCCGCGCTCGGCTTTGCCGGGATTTATGTCGGCGACGAGTTCGGCGGCAGCGGCCTCACCCGGCTCGACGCGACGATCATCTTCGAGGAGCTGGCGGCTTCCTGCGCCTCCACCGCCGCCTATCTCTCGATCCACAACATGGCGGCGTGGATGATCGACCGCTTCGGCAGAGAGGCGCAGCGCGCCCGCTTTCTGCCGAAGCTGATGACGATGGAGCATTTCGCCAGCTACTGCCTGACCGAGCCGGGGAGCGGCTCGGACGCGGCATCGCTCGCCGCCAGTGCGCGGCGCGACGGTGACAATTACGTGCTCAACGGCACCAAGGCGTTCATCTCCGGCGGCGGGCGCAGCGACCTCTACGTCGCGATGGTGCGCACCGGCGACCCCGGCCCCAAAGGCATCTCCTGCCTCGTCGTCGAGAACGGCACGGCGGGCCTCTCGTTCGGCAAAAAGGAGAAAAAGCTCGGCTGGAACACCCAGCCGACGGCGATGGTGATCTTCGAGGATTGCCGCGTCCCGGTCGCCAACCGGCTCGGCGCCGAGGGCGAGGGGTTTTCGATCGCGATGATGGGGCTCGACGGCGGCCGGCTCAATATCGGCGCCTGCTCGCTGGGCGGCGCCCGCGCCGCGATGGAGGCGGCGCGCGGCTACATGCTGGAGCGCCGCCAGTTCGGCCAGCGCCTCGCCGATTTCCAAGCGCTGCAATTCAAGCTCGCCGACATGGCGACCGAACTCGACGCCGCCCGCCTCCTCCTGCGCCGCGCCGCCGCCAGCCTCGACGCCGGCCACCCCGATGCGACGCTGCACTGCGCGATGGCGAAGCGGCTTGCGACGGATGCCGGGTTTCAAATCGTCAACGAGGCGTTGCAGCTGCACGGCGGCTACGGCTACCTCAAGGAGTTCGGCATCGAGCGCTACCTGCGCGACCTACGGGTCCACCAGATCCTCGAAGGCACCAACGAGATCATGCGCGTCATCATCGCCCGCCGCCTGCTGCGGCAGTAGGTTGCGCTGCAAATGCGTCCGCCGGTCCTTCGAGACGCGCCCTGCGGGCGCTCCTCAGGATGACGAGTTCTTTGATGGCATTACGGAAATTCGTCATCCTGAGGAGGCGCGAAGCGCCGTCTCGAAGGACGCACGGCGGCGATCCAGCGCGAGGCTGAGATCCAATGCGAGGCGCCGCATGGACGTCGGAAACGCGACGATCGATGAGCTGAGGACGGCGCTCGCCGAGGGGCGGACGACGGCGAGCGCGCTCGCGCGCGCCTGTCTGGCGCGGATCGAGGCCTATGACCGGGCGGGGCCGGGGCTCAATGCGGTGCGCGAGGTCAATCCCGATGCGCTCGCCATCGCCGCTTCGCTCGACGGGGTGACGCCGAGCCACGACAAGCCGCTTGCCGGCATTCCGATCCTCCTCAAGGACAACATCGCCACCGGTGACCGAACGCACACCACCGCCGGGTCGCTCGCCCTTGCCGAGGCGCGAGGCAAGCGCGACGCGACGCTGGTCGCGCGGCTGCGCCAGGCCGGCGCGGTCATCCTCGGCAAGGCCAACCTGACCGAATTCGCCAACATCCTGGCGATCGACATGCCGTCGGGCTACAGCTCCCTGGGCGGCCAGGTGAAAAACCCCTACGCCCCGGCGCTTGACGAGCGCGGCGTGCCGAT
>DASYUS010000337.1:0-8909 GCA_036000945.1 Allostellaceae bacterium | reverse complement strand
GTGCGCGCGCCGTCGGCCGATTACCTGAAGGGGTTGCGCGCGATCTGCGACGAGTTCGGCCTCCTCCTGGTGTTTGACGAGGTTCAATGCGGCATGGGCCGCACCGGCAAGCTGTTCGCCCATGAATGGGCCGGCGTCGCGCCCGATGTGATGGCGGTCGCCAAGGCGCTCGGCAACGGCTTCCCGATCGGCGCGTGCCTCGCCACCGAGAAGGCCGCAATCGGCATGGTCCCCGGCACGCACGGCTCGACCTTCGGCGGCAACCCGCTGGCAGTGGCGGCCGGCAACGCCGTTATGGACGTCATGCTCGAACCCGGCTTTTTCGAGCGCACCCAGCGCATGGCGCGGCTCCTCTGGGGCAAGCTCGAAGCACTGGTCGCGGCCCATCCCAAGCTCTTCGCCGAATTGCGCGGCTCCGGGCACCTCCTCGGCATCCGCTGCCAGCCGGCGCTGACAGCCGGCGATTTCGTCGGCAAGCTGCGCGCTGAGGGCCTCCTCTGCCTTACCGCCGGCGAGAACGTGCTGCGCATTCTGCCGCCGCTCGTCGCCAGCGAAGCCGAGATTGCCGAAGGTCTCGGGATCATCGACAGGGTCGCGCGGGAATGGCCAGAGCCGTGAGAGCGGTCGCCGCCGGCGCGGCGCTCTTGGGGGGCCGACGCGAAGCCGGCCCGCCTCGGCACTTTCTCGACATCGACCGCTACGAGACGGCGGAGCTGCGCAGCATCCTCGATCTCGGCTTTGCCTATAAGAACGGCCGGCGCGACCGGCCGCTCGACGGCAAGACCTTGGCGCTGATCTTCGAGAAGCCGTCGACCCGCACCCGCGTCTCGTTCGAGGTGGCGATGCGCCAACTGGGCGGCGATGCGATCCTGCTCGGCACCGCCGACAGCCAATTGGGCCGCGGCGAGACGATCGCCGACACCGCGCGCGTCCTGTCGCGCTATGTCGACGCCATCGTGATCCGCACCAACCACGCCGAGAAGCTCGACGATCTGGCGCGCTACGCCACCGTGCCGGTGATCAACGGTCTCACCGATTCCTCGCACCCCTGCCAGATCATGGGCGATTTGATGACCTTGCAGGAGAGGAAGGGGCCGGTCGGCGAGACGGTCGTGGCGTGGAGCGGCGACGGCAACAACGTGGCGGTCAGCTGGATCCATGCCGCGGTCCGCTTCGGCTTCGATCTCAGGCTCGCCTGCCCGGAGCCGCTGCAGCCGCCGCAAGAGGTGATCGACTGGGCGCGCCGCGAAGGCGGCCGCGTCCGCCTCACCGCCGAGCCGGCCGAAGCGGTCGCCGGCGCCGATTGCGTCGTCACCGATACCTGGGTGTCGATGGGCGTCGAGGCGAGCGTCAACCGGCACAACCTGCTCGCCCCCTACCGCGTCGACGAGCGACTGATGGCGAACGCCAAGGCCGACGCCATCTTCATGCACTGCCTGCCGGCCCACCGCGGCGAGGAGGTGACCGCGGCGGTCATCGACGGTCCGCAATCGGTCGTCTGGGACGAGGCGGAAAACCGGCTGCACGTGCAGAAGGGCATCCTCGCCTGGTGCCTGGGGTAGCCTGTTTCACCCCTCTCCGCTATTAAACCCTCTCCCCCACCGGGGGAGAGGGCAGGGTGAGGGGGCGGCAACCGGCACCCGCCTGATCGCCCTCACCCGGCCGCCGCTGCGCGTCGGCCACCCTCTCCCGCAATGCGGGAGAGGGGCTGTCAGTGCGGAGTTTGTGGATTTGCCAAGTGAAATAAGCCCTCGACCCGACGATCTGGTCCAGCCGTTTCGCATCGATCCGTTCGCGCTGCGCGGGCGGCTGGTGCGATTGGGGCCGACGGTCGACCGCATCCTGTCGCAGCACGACTACCCGGAGCCGGTGGCGGCGATCCTCGGCGAGGCAATCACACTCGCCGTGACGCTCGCCGGCGCCCTCAAATACGACGGCATCTTCACATTGCAGACGAAGAGCGACGGGCCGGTCCGCCTGATCGTCGCCGACGTCTCGACCGAAGGCGCGGTGCGCGGCTATGCCCAGTACGACCCCGATCGGCTCGCTCAGCTGAAACCCGGCGACAGCCCCTCGGTGCCCGAGCTGATTGGCCGCGGCTACATCGCGTTCACCGTCGATCAGGGCGAGGACACCGAGCGCTACCAGGGGATCGTTGAGCTGATCGGTGCGACGCTGGCGGAATGCGCCCAGCATTATTTCCGGCAGTCCGAGCAGATTCAGGCCGGTATCAAGCTGTCGGTGGCGCGCGCCGGGCATGACGGCGCCTGGCGCGCCGGCGGCCTCATGCTGCAGCGGGTGCCGCCCGAGGGCGGCTATTCGGTCATCGCCGACGATGTCGAGGACGGCTGGCGGCGCGCGATGGTGCTGATGAGCTCGGCGACCCCGGCGGAGCTCGTCGATCCCGAGCTGCCGCCGCGCCGCCTGCTCTACCGGCTGTTTCACGAAGAGGGCGTGCGAGTCTTCAAGACCCACCCGCTGGAGGCGCGCTGCCGCTGCTCGCGCGAGCGCATCCTTGGCATCCTGCGCTCGTTCCCGCAGGAGGACATCGAGGACATGCGCAAGGACCCGGTCACCACCGTGACCTGCGAATTCTGCAACACGCGCTACGAGTTCGCCCCGGCCGACCTGGCGCGCCTCGACTCGTAACGGGATCCCTGCGCGGGCAGGGATCCCATTGTCGCGCATCGTCGGCAACGGCCAAATGGGTTCCTGCCTTCGCAGGGAGCTTGATGATAATATCCAGCTGATGCTGGAGATCGCGCATCTGACGAAACGGTTCGGCCCGCTCGTCGCCGTCGACGACGTATCGTTCAGCGTGCCGGTGGGCGAGGTGCTGGGGTTTCTCGGACCCAACGGCGCCGGCAAGTCGACGACGATGAAGATGATCGCCGGGTTTCTCACGCCGACCGCGGGCACCGCGGTTATCTGCGGTCACGACATTCTGCAAAAGCCGCTCGCGGCGAAGCGGCAGATCGGCTACCTGCCCGAAGGCGCCCCGGCCTATCCCGACATGAGTGCGGCGGAGTTCCTCCGTTTCATCGCCCAGATCCGCGGGCTGCGCGGCCGTACGGCCCGCAGCTCGATCGCCCGCATCGCCGAGCTGATCCACATCGCCGACATCCTGCATCAGCCGATCGAGAGATTGTCGAAGGGCTATCGGCGGCGCGTCGGGGTGGCGCAGGCGCTGCTGCACGATCCGCCCGTCGTTATTCTCGACGAGCCGACCGACGGGCTCGACCCCAACCAGAAGCACGAGATGCGCGGCATCATTGCCGCGCTGCAGCCCGCGAAGGCGATCATCATCTCGACGCATCTCCTCGAAGAGGTCGAGGCGGTGTGCAGCCGGGCGATCATCGTCGCCCGCGGCCGCATCCTGGCCGACGGCACGCCCGCGGAGCTGGCCGCCCGTTCGCGCTATCACAACGCGGTGCGCCTGGCGATGCCGGCCGGCGCCGACCCGCTCATTGCCGACGAGCTGGCGCGCCTGCCCGCGGTCCGCTCGGCCGAGGCGGCGAGTGATGCCGAAGGCGAGGGGTGGTGGGTCTTCCCGCGGGGCCCCGGCCCGATCATCGCCGAGGTGGCGGAGCTGGTTCGCTTGCGCGGCTGGCCGGTCACCGGCCTCAGAGTCGAGCGCGGCCGGCTCGACGATGTGTTTCGCGCCATCACCATGCCCGAAGCCGCGGCCGCCGAAGCGTCGCGCGCGGCGGCATAGGCGCATGCGCATCGCCGCCATCTTCAGCCGCGAGCTGGCCAGCTATTTCGCGACTCCGATCGCCTATGTGTTCATCGTCATCTTTCTGGTGCTGGCCGGCGTCTTGACGTTTTTCGCCGGCGATTTTTTCGAGCGCGGTCAGGCCGACCTGCAATCCTTCTTCACCTTCCACCCCTGGCTCTATCTCGTGCTGGTCCCGGCCCTGTCGATGCGGCTGTGGGCCGAGGAGCGCAAGAGCGGCACGATCGAACTCTTTCTGACCCTGCCGATCCGGCTCGGCGAGGCGGTGGCGGGAAAATTTCTCGCCGCCTGGTTTGTCGCCGGGATTGCTCTGGCGTTGACCTTCCCGTTCTGGCTCACCGTCAATTTCCTCGGAGAGCCCGACAATGGCGTCATCCTTGCCGGCTATGCCGCGAGCTGGCTAATGGCCGGGGCCATCCTGGCGATCGGCGCGGCGGTGTCGGCGACGACCAAGAACCAGGTGATCGCGTTCATCCTGACCGCGGCGCTGGTTTTCGTGCTCATCGCCGCAGGCACCCCGACGGTGCTCGGGCCGCTCCAGGGCTGGGCGCCGGCGGGGCTGATCGACGCCGTCGCCGGGGCGAGCCTGCTTTACCATTTCGCCCCGCTCGCCCGCGGCGTCGTCAACCTGCGCGATCTGCTCTACTTCGCCTCGCTGATGGCTGCGTTCCTCGCCGCCAACGCGATCATCGTCGACCTCAAGAAGGCGGACTGAGGTGCGGCGCTTCTTCCGCTGGTTCCAGTCGCGCCGTGGGCGCTCGCTGGCCGCTCTCGTCTGCATCGCCCTGATGCTGATCGCAGCGAACATCGTCACCGGCCGGCTTCTGCCGCAGCGCCTCGACCTGACGGCGGAGCGCCTTTACACGCTGTCGCCCGGGACCCGGCAGACCCTCGCCCGCATCGACGAGCCGATCACCTTGCGCTTTTATTATTCAACCCGGCTCGGCGAGGCGATCCCCTCCTATGCGGTCTATGCCCAGCGCGTGCGCGAGCTGCTCGACCAATATGTCGCCGCGTCGCGCGGCAAGCTTGTCCTCGAAATATATCGGCCGCTGCCGTTCTCCGACGTCGAGGACCGCGCCGTCGCGTTCGGCCTCCAGGGCGTGCCGCTCAACACGCGGGGCGAGCAGGTCTATTTCGGTCTCGCCGGGACCAACTCGACCGACGATACGCAGGTCATCCCGTTCTTTACGCCGCCGCGCAAGCGCCTGCTCGAATACGACCTGACCCGGCTGGTGCACGCCCTCGCCGTCCCGAAGCAGACCGTGGTCGGGCTGCTCAGCTTCCTGCCGCACGATGGCGACCCGACGGGCATCCTCGAAGGCAGCCCGGCCCGACAGCTGGCGGTGCTCCAGCAATTGCGCCAGCTTGGCGTGGTCGAGGTGCTGCCGGCGGCACTCGACGCTATCCCTGCCGGCATCGACGTCCTGATGCTGGTGCATCCGCAAAAGCTGCCCGAGACGACGCTGTTCGCGATCGACCAGTTTGTCCTGCGTGGCGGCGCGGCGATCGTCTTCGTCGATCCCTATTCCGAGGTGGCGGCCCGCAGCGGGCAGCCGGGCAAGCCGAATGACAGCGGCCTCGAAAAGCTGTTCAAGGCCTGGGGCCTGAGGCTCCTGCCCGACACGGTGGCGGCCGATCGCAACGACGCCCGGCGCGTTGTCCTGCCGGCGAATGCGGGCGGCGGCGTGGCCATCGATTACGTTGCCTGGCTCGGTCTGCGCGACGGCCGGTTGAACCAGAACGACCTAATCACCGCCGGCCTGCGCCGGATCACGATGGCCTCGGCCGGCATCGTCGAGAAGCTCACCGGGGCATCGACAAGCCTCGAGCCGCTGATCACGACCTCGCGCGACGCGATGAAGCTGCCGGTGGCGACGGTCGCGGGACGGCCTGACGTCGCCGGCCTGTTGGCCGATTTTAAGTCGGACGACACCAGCTACATCCTGGCCGCCCGCGTCACCGGGCCGGCGGCGACAGCCTTTCCCGACGGGCCGCCCGCTGCGGCAGTGCCGCCAGTCGCGGCCGGGTTCTTGCGCCGATCGGTGCAGCCGATCAATGTCGTCGTGGTCGCCGACACCGATCTGCTCGACGACCGCTTGTGGGCGCAATCGCAGGATTTCTTCGGTCGGCCGGTGATCGTGCCGGTCGCCAATAATGGAGATTTCGTCGCCAACGCGGTCGAGGTGCTGGCCGGCGGCGCCGACCTGGTCGGCTTGCGCAGCCGCGGCATCTCGGCGCGACCCTTCGAGGTGGTCGAGCGCATCCAGCGTGAGGCCGATGCACGCTACGCTGCCGAGCAGCGGAGGCTCGAGGACAAGCTGAAGCAAATCCAGGTCAGGCTGCGCTATTTGACCGCCGGCGAGGCGGCCGATGCAAACGCAGCGGTGTCGCCCGCAGAGGCCAGGGCGATCCAGCAGTTCCGCGCCGACATGCTGGCGACCCGGCGCGAATTGCGCGGCGTGCAGACCGCGCTGCGGCAGGACATCGCGTTTCTGAAGGCGATCATCGAATTCTGCGACATCGCGCTGGTGCCGCTCCTCGTCGCTGCCGCGGCGCTCGTGCTTGGGGCGCTGCGGCTGCGCCGCCGGCATGCGGCGACAGCGTGAGGCGGGCCGGCGATGCAAAAGCGCAGCTTCCTTCTCCTCGCCGGCGCGACGACGGTGCTCGTCGCGGCTGCGCTCTACGCGCTGGCGATCGGCGACCGCGCCGTGCGCCCGGTGACGCGCGACCAGCGCGCGTTTCCCGAGCTCGCCGCCCGCCTCGACGATCTCGCCTGGATGCGCCTCACGCGCGGCGCGCTGAAGGTCGATCTCAACCTCGTCGCCGGGCGTTGGGCGGTGATCGAGCGGGGCAACTACCCGGCCGCGCCGGACACGGTGCGCCGGCTGCTGCTCGGGCTGGCCGGCCTCGTCCTCGTCGAGCCGAAGACCGAGCGGCCGGAACTGTTCGGGCGGCTCGACCTCGACGACCCGAGCAACGGCAGATCGACCCTCGTCGAGCTGCAGGACCGCACCGGCAAGATCCTCGCCGAGCTGGTCGTCGGCAAGACAAGCCGCGGCCGCCTCGGTGGCGGCGACGACGCCGTCTATGTCCGTCGGCCCGGCGAAAACCGCACCTGGCTCGGTCGCGGCTCGCTCGATCTGCCGGCCGATGTCGCCGGCTGGCTCGACCGCCGCATCCTCGACATCCCGGCCTCACGCATCGCCTCGGTCCGGCTGCGCGGCGGCGACGGCACCGTGCTGGTGTTGCAGCGCGAGGCGGCGGGCGGCAAATTCGCCGTTGCCGACGCGCCTGCCGACGCCAACTTCAAGGATGATGCTGCGCTCGCCGCGCCGGCGCGGGCGCTCGCCGGCCTCGATCTCGCCGATGTCAGGCCGAGCGCCGAACTCCCTGTGCCGGCGAACGGCGTCGCAACCGCGTCGTTCACGACGTTCGATGGGCTCCGGGTCGACGCCCGGCTGCTCGCCCACGGCAATGCCGACTGGGTTGCGCTCGACGCCTCTGGGAGCGGCGCCGCCGAAGCCGATGCCGCGGCGCTCGGCACCAGGCTGGCGCGCTGGACCTACGCGATCCCGGCCGAGCGCGCGCGGCTGCTGCGCACCCGCCTCGCCGACCTCGTCGAGCCGAAGAAAGGCTGATGATGCCCGATAGCGTGCCGGATCCTGCCTCGCCGTGCCGCGGCATCTGCCTGATGGACCCGGCGACGCGGATGTGCTGCGGCTGCCTGCGCACGATCGCCGAGATCGCCGCCTGGTACGAGGCGAGCGCTAGCGAGAAGCGCGCGATCCTCGAGCGCCTCGCGCTTCGCCGCGAGGTCGGGAGTACCGGTCGATGAACTGCCGATGGCTGGGATTGGCCCTGCTGCTCACCGGCTGCACGGCGGCGGGCGACTGGACAAAGTCGGGCGCCGACGCGGCGGCAACGGCCGGCGCCTACGAGGATTGCCGCGCCGTGGCGGCGGCGGCGGTCAAAACCGACGCCGATATCGACCAGGACATTTTCGCCACCCGCGGTGTCGACTGGCAGCGCTCGCGCGTTACCCGCATCGCGCCGCGGACGATGCGCGAGCATACGCAGGACCGGGCGGCCGCGATCGTCGACGCGTGCATGGAGCGGAAGGGCTTCGTAAAACCGCGCTGAACCGGCCTCAGGACGACAGCGCGAGGGCGGCGAGGGCGATCGCGCCGACGATGATGCGGTACCAGGCGAAGACGCCGAAGCCGTGCCGGCTGACGAAATCGACGAGCCGGCGCACGACGAAGAGCGCGGCGATGAAGGCGACGACAAAGCCGATGGCGATCGACAACGCGCCGTCGAACGAGAGGATCGCCCGGTTCTTCCACAGATCGAAGACGGCGGCGCCAAGCATCGTCGGGATCGCCAGGAAGAACGAGAATTCGGTCGCCGCCGGGCGATCGACGCGCAGCATCAGGGCGCCCATGATCGTCGCCCCGGCCCGCGACACCCCGGGGATCATCGCCAGCACCTGGCAGCAGCCGATCAGGAGCGCCGTGCCGAGCGACATCGTCTCGATGTCGTGCACGCGCGGCCGCGGGCGCATTCTCTCGATCAGGAGGATCAGGAAGCCGCCGACGATGAAGGTGACCGCCACCACCCAGGGCGAGAACAGCACCTCCTTGATGAACCGGTGCAGCAGCGCGCCGGCGGCCGCCGCCGGCAGAAAGGCGATGACGACATTGCCGACAAAGCGCTGCGCCTGCGGCTCCCTGGCAAGCCCGGCGGCGGCCTGGTAGAGGCGCTCGCGGTAGACCCAGCACACCGCGAGGATCGCGCCGAACTGGATGACGATGTCGAACAGCCTGCTTTCCGGGCCGGTGATGCCGAGCAGGCTGGCGGCGAAGATCAGGTGGCCGGTCGACGAGATCGGCAAAAATTCGGTCAATCCCTCGACGATGCCGAGGAGGATGGCGGAGGCGTAGAAGGTGGAAAGCATGGCCTCGTCGATGCTGCCGGGGGGCGCTGCCGGTGCCGGCAGCGCCTGCCGAGCCGCCTGCGGGGTAGCCGAGCGGCCGGGGCCTGTCAATCGGCCCGGCAGCATGCCGGATGCGTTCGGCGGAATGCTTGACGATGCCGCGCCGCTCTGCGGGCAATCCAATGATCCAAGGATCGCCCCGGCAGCTGGCGATCCGGAACGGCGGGGGATCTTGTG